>CAZZML010000098.1:0-9168 GCA_964654735.1 uncultured Roseivirgaceae bacterium
AATCTTACTCTTTAATGGGTTTCTGTGAATGGTAGGATTAATCGGGTTCAGGTTAGTAAGTTTAGATGTCTTATTTTCTGTACAGATCATGCTATAATTACTACGGCTAAAGCTGATATCTATCATATTTTAATAGGGCATACTTCAAGTAGTTTTGCATCTTTACAAAAGAGATTTTAAAGTATATAATTATCGCTGTTATGGGAAAAGAATCTAATAAAAAGAGCCCAAAATATCCGGGCAAAAGAATTACAACTAATGGAAACCTATTAGTCTCAGACTTAGAGGGGTTAATATCAGAAGCAGGAGTGTTTTACCCTATTACCCCTTCCACAGAAATGGGAGAGAATTTCCAAAATTTATATTCAAAAGGGAAACTAAATGCCTTTGGCAAATCGCTTATGGCGATGGAAACAGAGGGAGAACATGCTGCACAGGGTGGAGCCATTGCTATGTCTGTTACAGGTAAGCGTACTGTAAACTTTACTTCAGGCCAAGGGTTAGTTTACGGTCTTGAACAATTTTACCATGCGCCAGGCAAATTAAGTACTATGGTGCTTGAGGTAGGAGCCAGAGCATTAACCAAGCATGCCTTAAATGTTCATTGTGGTCATGACGATTTAAATGCGACTTTAGATACTGGGTGGATTACCCTTTTTGCCAAAGATGCTCAACAAGCAGCCGATCAGGCGTTAATTTTAAGAAAAGTAACTGAACTTTCTCTTAACCCAGGCATGAATGCCCAAGATGGGTTTTTAACTACCCATTTGGAGCGTACATTTTTAATGCCGGAGCCTGCACTTGTGCGTGCGTTTTTAGGAGCTCCTGATGATATTATTGCTACTCCAACCGAAGCGCAACGTACCTTGTTTGGAGAAACAAGGAGAAGAGTACCCATTATGATGGACTTAAAGAGCCCAATATTATTAGGGCCTGTTCAAAACCAAGAACATTATATGAATGGCGTAGCTGCGCGCAGAAATAATTTCTCTGAAGACCTTCTTGGGTTCCTAGAGAAATCTTATTCTGAATATGCCGAATTGACAGGAAGAGAATATGGATTAATTTCTGAATACAATATGGAGGGTGCTGATACCGTTTTTGTAGCACTTGGTAGTGCTGCTGAAAACATTGAAGCAGCGGTTGATTATATAAAAGAAACAAGAGGAATTACAGTAGGCGTGGTTCATGTAAATGTCATCCGGCCTTTCCCAGAAGCAGCTATTATAAATGCTTTAAAAGGCAAGAAGAATGTAATTGTACTTGAACGTACAGATGAGCAACTGGCAGGTGAAAATCCCTTAACAAGAGATATTAAAGTAGCCCTAAGCAAGGCAGAGGACAATTTTTACCAAAACTCACATAAAGGTTTGCCAAAAATAAACCCTGCTACAGAAAAACCAATAATTATCAATGGTGTTTATGGGTTGGGTTCTAGAGATTTCCGTCAGGAGCATATTATTGGTGCGTACGACTATGCCAAAGGAGCCATTGCAAGAAAAGATGGAAAAACGATTGGCGATGGAAAACCATTCTTTTATTTAGGAATCGACCACCCTTACGCAGTTATTTCTGAAGAAAAGCCTTCTGGCCTGCCCGAAGGCTCAATTGCAGTTAGGCTTCATTCCATAGGTGGCTGGGGCATGATTACCACAGGTAAAAATCTGGGAATGATATTAGGTGAGTTCTCTACCTACATTGCTGAGCGAGACAATCGTTTTAACGAAGATGGCTCACCAGAAGAAGTAATTAATATTAGTGCCAACCCTAAATATGGGTCTGAGAAAAAAGGAGCACCAACCAATTATTTTATGGTGGCAGCGCCCAAACGTATTAAAGTAAATTGTGACCTACAACATGTGGATGTGGTTCTTTGTTGCGACCCCAAGGCATTTTTACATACCAACCCACTCCAAGGGCTTCGTAAAGGAGGCTCGTTTGTGTGGGAGTCGAACGAACATAATTCTGATAATGTCTGGAAACGAATTCCTAAAAAATATAGACAAGAAATCATCGATAATGACATTAAACTATTTGGCTTAAATGGTTTTGAAATAGCAGCAAAGGCAACCGATAGAGAAGATTTACAAACCAGAATGCAAGGAAACTCCTTCTTAGGAGCCTTCTTTGGAGTTTCTCCTTTCTTAAAAAATTATAATATACCGAAAGAAGAATTTTTATCAACCGTTCAAAGCCAGTACGAGCATAAATTTGGCCGTTTTGGAGAAGCCGTTGTGGCTTCTAATATGATGGTAATGACGGATGGTTTCGAAAAAGTTTTTGAAATAAACCACGGTGATGTTAACGATGAAGACAATTCTAGTTTCTTAGGAAACATCATCACTCCTTGTGAAGTAGAGTTACATAAGTTGCCTGACAGTGGCACTTCTAAAGCTCCATTATTTCAAATGGAAACTTTTGACAGGGAGTTTAGAGCAGATTTAGGTTATCATCAGCCCTCATCGGTTTTATCTTCAGTAGGCATGATGGCTGCCGGTACGGGTAGTACTGCCAGCAAATACGTAGCACGTAGAGAAGTACCTGTTTATATTCCAGAAAACTGCACACAATGTATGGAGTGTATTGTGGCATGCCCTGACACAGCACTGCCTAACACAGCCCAAGATATCTCCACCATTCTTAGAACAACTATTCGAAGTTATGTAACTAACGATTCTATCAAAAAAGAACTCTTAGATAAGTTGCCCGAAATAGAAGCTGCGGTAAGAGAAGAAATGATTAACAAAGCTGCCATTAAAGGCGATGACACCAAGTTTGGGGTTATTGTAATGGACAAATTTGTTAATCTTAAGTTGATGGATGCAGGTTCCGAAACATATAAGCAGATGGAGCAAATTTTGGCTAAACTGCCCATTGCTTTCCATAACGTAAAAGGAATATTTGGAAGCAAAGAGAAGAAAGAGCCAGGTGAAGGTGGAATATTTAGCATTTACATAAATGACTTATGTAAAGGTTGTGCTGCTTGCGTTACTGCTTGTGGTTCGCATGAAGCACTTTATATGGCTCCTGAAACAGAAGAGATTCACACAGATTATAAATCAGCCATTAATTTTCTGGACTTACTGGGAAACACCCCTAAAAAATATCTAGGCAAATACAATCCAGAAAATCCCGAAGAAGCGAAAGCCGCAATGCTCAAGTTTCACTTAATGTTGCGTTCGCAATATGAGGCGTTAATGTCTGGTGATGGTGCTTGTGCAGGTTGTGGAGAGAAATCGATTCTTCATGCAGTTGCTTCTTTAACAGAAGCCATGATGCGACCAATTTTCCATCGTAAAGCGGATCGCCTTACTGCCAAAGCGGATGATATTACCTCTAATGGTGTTGAAGTGCTAAACGCATTAAAAGCCAAAGATGAAGAGATGTATGATTTGTACAGGCAATCGATTTTACACCTTATTATGGGAGTAGCCGGCACCGATGAAAAAGAGACAAAGGAAAGAATTGGAGCAGAATTTAAAGGGTCTGATAAAGATTTGATTGATGCACTAGCAGTTGTATTGCGTCAAAATGCGTATAACTTAAAAGACTTGCAGTCGATTGAAGGCAGAATGCCAAATGGCATGTCGGCTATGGCTATGACAGCCCATACTGGGTGTAATACGGTATTTGGCTCAACACCAGCTAACACTCCTCATCCTTACCCTTGGATGAATTCATTATTTCAGGACGGTGCAACCATTGGCTGGTTAATTGGCGAAAGCTTTATTAATGACCACGCTCGTATGTCGGTTATACCTGAGCGATTAACCAACTTCTTATTAGAAGGATTTAACTCCCCTTTCACAAATAGTGACTATTTCAGCCTTACCCACTTTACAGATATGGATATGACTGACTTAGAGATTCTTGAATTACCTAAAGTATGGGCCATTGGCGGAGATGGTGCTATGGGTGATATTGGATACCAAAATGTGTCTAAGGTAGTAATGCAGAACAGACCAAATGTTAAAATGCTATTACTAGATACACAAGTATATTCTAATACTGGTGGGCAAAACTCTGAATCTTCGCCAATGACAGGCGGATTCGATATGAACCAGTTTGGTGTGGCTTCGCAAGGGAAACACACCGAACGCAAATCAGTGGCCGAAACATTTATATCCGGTCATGGGTCACCGTATGTAGCACAAGTATCTTTGGCAAATAGTGGTAGTTTGTATAAATCCATTATTGATGGCTTATATTATAGAGGCACGGCATTTTACCAAACTTATACTTCATGTATGCCCGAGCACGGCATTCCGGATCATGCTGCAGAAATTCAAGCATTACGTATTAGAGACAGCAGAGGTATGCCGGAGTTTATTTTTGACCCAACACAAGGAGAAACGTATTATGATGCTTTAAACATTAAAGCAAATCAGTCATATCAAACAGACTGGGCTACTAAAATGGCACAAGTTACTAAAAAACGATATACTTATACCGTTGCACATTGGGCATTTACAGAAGCTAGATTTAGATTGCATCATAAAAAAGTAAAAGCAGATGCTATTAAAAATATGGTTTTATTGGAAGATAAGATTGACCTTATTACCATGGATGATATTATTAATAGAAGGCATACCGACCCCGCACATCGCTCGTATATTCCAAACTTTGAAGTGTATGCCATTGATTATGATGATAATGGAAACGAAGTCTTTCATATTTTATCTACTCAAATGGTGTTATTTGTAGTAGAACGTAGAAAAGCCTGGAGGTTATTGCAGAGTAAAGCTGGTATTATGAGCATTGATTACCAACGCCAAAAAGAACTGCTTAACAAAATTGATAAAGAAGGCAAATCAGTGGAAGAAGCCTTAGCCGAGCTTGAAACAGCTTAATGCTGGTATCGTCATTACGAGAGCGGACCCGATAGCTATCGGGTCCGCTCTACCATTGACGTAATAATCAATACCCAAACTTCAACGAAACCTCCGCCAGACTTTTCTTAGAACCCACCATAGTTAGGGTGTCGCCTGCACGAAGCCGTGTATAACCGTGGGAGATAATTAAATTGCCTCTACGTTTAACAGAGAGGATAATAACATCAGAAGGTAGTCTCAAATTACGAATAAGTAACCCTTGAATATCGGTATTGAGCACTTGTATATCCATGGTGTCTTGGCCAGCTTCCATACCAAGTAAAAGTGAAGCTGCTTGTGGTGAGCGCACAAAATGGTCGAGTAAGGAGACTATGGCTGTTGATGGATCTACAATGAGGGCTCCAAGCTCGTGAAATTTATTAAAATTATAGCGGTGGTTTAATCGAACCACCACATCACTTGTACCAATATGTTCGTAAATGAGGTTACACAATATTAAATTTTCTTCATCGGTTAGCATTAACACTACCGCTTCAGAGAGCTTGGTGTCCAGTTTATTGAGTGTTTCTAAACTAAGGTCAGAAATATGAAAGATGTCAAGATCTTCGTATTCATCTTTATTAATATCGTGCTTTAAAGTGGCCATTTTAACTTCCCATCCTGATTCGATTAGCTGCCTTGCGAGTGCTACCGACTGGGGTTCGAAACCAAAAATTATGGCATCTTTAACCCCGTCAAAAGCTGGTGTGTCGGCTCTGGTGTGCCCTTCTTTAACTTTATTAATAGCCCATTTAAATAGAGGAGGCCCTACTATTTGGTTAACCACAATAACGGCAATTACAATGGTTGAAAACTGAACACCCCACTCGGGGAATGTGTTTGTAACTATGGTTGCAAGACCCAAACCAACCCCTGCTTGTGTTATATAAGGCATCCAAGCTAAACGCTTAAGTAATGGAGAGTCGCCAGAAAGAGCCCCTCCTAAATAGCCTCCAATCATTAGCGAAATTGCCCGTACAATAAATAGTAGAAAAGCAATGCCTGCCACATCTAATAGCAAGTCTAATTGTAAGCTAGCTCCTGCTAAAAGGAAAAAGGGCACGTAAATATACTTACCCGACCTGTCAAGAATTCTCAAAAACTCTGCCCTATACTTACTATAATTAGTAACCCAGAAACTAGCAATTATACACACCAATAGAGGTTCGATACTAATTCTGTGTTGGAAAAGGCCAAAGGTATAATCATCTAACCAATGGTGGAGTACGTACATGAGATACCCTGCGATTAAAATAATCCATGCTTTATAAACCTGTTTCCAGTTTGTTTCCAGGACTTTTATAAGAACGCCTCCCAGTAGAAACCCTGTTACCACACTTGCAATTAACTCTAATACGAGAATGCCCGCAAACCCCAAACTTAGTTGGGTGTCTTCAAACAAAGCAATGGAAACTTCTAAACAAAAAGAAAAGAGGAGGATTACAAATACATCTATAAGTACCGTTACTCCAATGGCTGTTTGCACAAAAGGCCCTTTGGCTCTCATTTCGTTTACTACAGCAATAGCCGAAGCAGGAGATCGTGCTATGAAAATAACAGCAAACAGAGAAGAAGCGGCCAAACGTAAAGTAATGGAAAAATCTGCCATAAAAGGAATAAAACCAGACAGGATGAACACCGCGGCTCCGCTAATAAAAAATGTTACCACCAATTGGCTAATAGTCATCCATTTGATGCTATTGATACGGCTCCTCATTTCACGTAAGTATAGCTCGGCACTTGCAGCAAAAGCAATATAAGCCAATGCAAAATCATTTATAAATCCTAAATGACTAATGGAAGAAGCCGTAATTAAATTGAGAATATAGGGGCCAGTTAATATTCCTGTAATTAGCAAGCCTGTTATTAGAGGAAGTTTGATTTTACGGAAATAACCAGCAATTTGTGCTGCTGACATTGCGACTACTCCAAATCCAATAATTGCTAAAAAAACTGCTAAATTTTGAGTCATAGAAGGATTTTATGAGTCCAAAATTTAAGATAGTAAATTTCAAAATTATATCTAGTCAAAAAGAAGGATTAAATCGTTTGCCCCTTAAGAAATATCCCAATCAGATACAAAATATTTGTTCTTTCGAAATTTATAAATCTTTTACCAAATCAGTAATAATATCCTTTAAAGGCCTAATAGATTTTACCGATTCAATGGCTGGCCCAGCCACCCAAACATTTTGGTAAGTTGCACTAAAAGCAGCTTTCTCAATCTTTTTCATGCCTTTGTACATAATAATCATTTTTATATATTTTTTGAGCCATTTGTTCTTTTTTAACAACCACTCTAAAAAGTTTTTCTTGGTGCCTACTTCTTGTACATAGGGCGTGTTAATAACCGTAATGGCTGTGCCTGAAATTTTTGTGGAAAGGATAATGTCTTTTTCGCCATAATCTACCATAGCTTGCTTGTAATCTTGACCTATGGGAGCTTCATCGCAAGCAATAAAAATGGTGCCAACTTGCACACCTGCAGCTCCCAAGTTTATGGCCTCTTTAATATCTTCGCTTTTGGCTACGCCCCCTGCTGAAATAATAGGAATGGAACAGTTTACGGTAAGTTCTTTTAAAAGATCTTCAGGAGATGTTCCGCCACAATGGCCACCGGCTCTATTATTTACAGCAATAATTCCATCAGCCCCAAGTTCTTCTACTTTTTTTGCAAATTTTAAATCAATTACATCGCAAAACACTTTAATACCAACTTTATGAGCTTGCTCAATTACTTCTCTAGGGCTTCCAAGGGAAGTAATGATGTAATCAACCTTGAGCTCAATTAATGTTTTAAGTTGCGACTTATACTTAGGGTTTGATTTGTTTACAATAAGGTTTATGCCAAACGGTTTATTACTATGTGCTTTAATTTCGGCTATCGCACTTCTTAGTTCTTTGTCGGTTCTATAATTTAAGGCAGGAAAGGCAGCGGTTACGCCAGCATCTAGGGCAGCTTTTATCATAGCCGCATTAGAGATTAAAAACATAGGGGCAACAATAACAGGGTATTGAATGCCAAGGAGTTTATCGAGGGTTGGGGAGTTATTCAATTTACTCAGGTTTTAAATAAAAATGGACTTAAATATACTGAGATATGGTTGGAACGTAAAATACTAGAAGATTTACTTTATTTAAGTTTAGCAAAACTATTTTGATCTTGATTTAAGTTGGTTGATGTATTCAACTAATAGACTTTGGTTTGAAGAGCCAAACATGTTAAGTTTTTGGCCTCCATTTTGTTCATATTCTAAAATCATTGTTTTAACTATTTCTAGTACTCCAAGTTTATCGAAAGCAGCAGAAACAATTTCAACCTTATTCGGAGTTTGTTTAATAGAAGAATTATAAGTTTCTAATAGCTCCTTCTTATTATTTGTAAGTTCCAATGCTTTTGTAATCAATATCGACTTCTTTTTATTAATAATATCTCCTCCAATTTGTTTGCCAAAACCATCTCCCCCGTATAAGTCAAGTAAATCATCTTGTAGCTGAAAGGCTAGACCAAGGTTAACCCCTAATCCATAGAGTTTGTCGCTTTCTTTTTGTGGAGCACCAGCGAGAATAGCACCCAATTCAAGGCTAAAGCCTAAAAGCACAGCCGTTTTCTGGCGGATCATATCCAAGTACTCTTCTACAGTTACGGAAGGAAGCTTTTCAAAATCCATGTCTTTTTGTTGCCCTTCGCACACTTCTTGCGCACAGGCATTGAATTTTTTTAACACCGTTGGTAAAACATCGGCAGGAGCATTACTCAGTAAATCATAGGCTTTCACCATCATTACATCACCAGATAAAATGGCTATGTTGGCATCCCATTTTGTGTGTACTGTTTCGTTGCCTCTACGTAGTGGTGCATCGTCCATTATATCATCGTGCACTAAGGTAAAATTGTGAAAAACCTCTAAGGCAAGAATGGGTAAAAAAACCTTTTGGATATCTTTTTTATACAACTGATAAGCCAGGAGAGCTAACATAGGTCGAACTCTTTTGCCTCCAATATTTAGGATGTATTTTATGGGGTCATAGAGGTTTTTAGGGTCTTTGGGGAGAGCAAGTTCTTTAAGACCAGCATTGATTTTGTCTAATAGTAGAGTTAGTTCTTTATTCATTTTAACCACAGAGTTACACAGAGAAAAACAAAGTTACACAAAGGGTTTGAACGCAAAGGCGCAGTTACACAAAGAATTTTTTCGTGCGATCTTCACGTCTTTGCGGTTAGTTTTCTTTGCTAAGTTTTAACTAGGACAGCATTTTTGTATTATCTAATATGGACATGTTGCTATTTGCTTAA
>CAZZML010000099.1:0-9120 GCA_964654735.1 uncultured Roseivirgaceae bacterium
AACTCAATTGTTGCCCTCCGTTGTAACTCGAAGTTACTGCACCTGATACACTTAACACAGCAGGGCTATTTAGGGTTATGCTTTGCATAGAGGATATACAATTATTGGCACCTTTTACTCTAATACTATAAGAATCTGCAGCTAATCCAGAAAATATATTAGAGGTTTGATAACTGATGCCGTTATCTTTTGAATATGATTTTATTCCTGTTCCTCCTGTTGCAGTAATGGTTATTTGTCCATTGGAAGCCCCCGAACAACTAACATTATAGCCATTATATTCTGTTTTATTTATTGAAGTAATATTAATAGCAGGCGGGGGTATAATGTCTAACCCAGGACCGGTTATAGAACAATTATTGGCACCTTTTACTCTAATACTATAAGAATCTGCAGCTAATCCAGAAAATATATTAGAGGTTTGATAACTGATGCCGTTATCTTTTGAATATGATTTTATTCCTGTTCCTCCTGTTGCAGCAATGGTTATTTGCCCATCTGTAGAAGTAGTACAGCTTAAATCTTCTCCATTATAGTTGGAGGTGATATTAGCAGAGTTAATTGAAATTACAGAAGGTTGCCCAATTACTATGTTACTAATTGAAATGGAAGCAGATGGAGAACAGTCATCAATAATATTTACTGAGTAGGTTCCAGTTGTAAGCCCAGTAAAGGTATGGGTAGTTAGGTTACCAGTATAGTCTGGCGTGGAACTTCCATTTAAATAATAGCTAAAAGGAGGCTTGCCATTATTAATAGAAACTGTTATTGTTCCATCGTTTTTGACACCTGCAATATTGACATTATTATTGCAAGACACATTTGTCGTTATAGGAGCACTACTGGTTTCAAATAGAGGAGGAGACCCAACAGTAAATGAAGTATTAGAGGATGAAGATATACATGTATTATTCCCATTTTCTATGGATATATTGTATAAGCCTGAATTTAAGCCGTTAATAGTATAACTTAATGAGCCTGCCAGAGAGAAAGTGCCTACAGATGGAATAGATACAGTTATGGCTTCTCCATTATAAGGAATGTTACCAAAACTTCCATTATAAATATCTTCTATCAGAATGCTTCCATTCGCAGTACAAGTATTGCTTGGAACACTTGGAACAATAGCATATGCAGAGGGTGCCGGTTCATTAAAAACAAGCGGACCTAGCACATTACTTGTTCTATACGTTGCGCAACTTCCAGTAGGTGAAACTCTTACATATCGAGTGCTGCCATACTTGTTGGATAGAAAACTAGCATCTTGTAAATCGTCTGCATCAACAAAGGTGGTATTGGTCATAGTAGATTTAAAAAATCTCCAATTGCTCACACCATTTTCACTTACAAACCAACGATATTGTGTTGCATTTCCAGAAACCGAAAGAGTTGTACCGCCACAATAATTGCTACCACCCGCTCCTATTAGATTAAGTGGAGGAGCCATATATCTTATAGCGGCTGAAATGGATGCTCCACTTCCAATTGATTGGGTAAATAAAACTGTACCACAGGTGGAGTTAGTAAAGTTATAAGTTGTACTAGCAGACCCTATGCAAAACCCTCCTTCTATCAGAATTTGTGCAAATCCATTACCAGGATTACCTCCATAATTTGTGTTATCGTACACAACTCCACTTCCTACAAAGGAAAATGTTTGATTGTCAAAAGTTACATCATAACTTATGCTTGAAGGGGGATCCGGACACCCTGTTACATCCATTTGCATAGTTACTCTATGTCCTTGTGATTTTAGTTCCAGATGAAGTACCAAAAGGAAGACTATCAAAATGAGTGTATGTATGTTAACTTTCATCTTCAATAAAGTTAATAATTTACATTCTCAAATACAATTTTAGAATACAGGCCATTTTGCAAAACGGCTTGGACCCCATATTGATACTCGCTATTGATGGATAAATTATTATCCGTAAAACCACGACTTTTACCATCAAGGGTACGATACAAAGTTAAATTGGCTTCTCCTTTTTTTCTATATACCTTAAATTGCATAGCTTCTCCGTTAAATTTCCAAGTAAGTGTAATGTTCTTTTCGGCTCTATCTACTCTTGCCTGTAAATGGTGTGGTGCTTCTTTGGTAATAGTTCTAATAAAACTACTACTTACCAATGAAGCAGGTTTAGATTCATTCCCCGATGAATCTATTGCTAACATAGTATACTGGTATAAGGTGTTTACTTGTGCGGTGCTATCAACCCATTTAGAGGAACCCGTAGAAGATTTTTCAGCAATTTTCAACCAACTAACTTCTTTAAAGGGTTTTCTGTAGATATGGTATTTTTCTACATCAGTACTAGAACTGTTTTTATAAGCTAACTTTATTCCATTGGTTACAGAACTAATAGTAGAAAAGACAGGAGGCACTGGAGGAATAATATCAGGCTTCTTTAACTTTAGTGTTTCAGAAACCAACGATTCATTAAATCTTATATCTACTGCTGTAACTTTATAATAAACCGAAGAAGTCAGGGTATTTATGCTTAATGAGTCTTGCCAAGTGTTGTGGGTTATTGCTTCATTGGTAACTTGCCCAAATTCTGCATTTTTAAAATTTGAACGGTATATTCTATATCCAAATAAATCAGGCTCATTATTTGCAACCCATTGTAGTTGTACAATGCCTAAGGTATCAATTATTCCTACAAGTCCTACAGGCGATAATGGGGGAATACTGTCTTCCAATTGAACCAGTACAGGAAAGGAAGAGCTTTTACTGTTATTGTTAAAGGCTGTTATACGGTAATAATTGGTAGGCAATGGGGTTGGGTCGTTGTACTTACGTTCCTTTGAACCCAATTCTTTTATTGTTTGAAAAGGACCAGCTTCTTTTGGGCTTCTATCAATTCGAAAACCATCAATTGGAGCAACGCCCTTAAATTCCCATGTTAAATCAACAGTAGTATTGTTAGTTTGCCAATCAATTAGGTTGGGTGTGGAGGAAATAGGAATAAAGCCACTACCAAAAATGGAATCAGAAGGTGGGGAAACTTCGCCAAAGGCGTTAATTCCTTTTACACGGTAATAATACTCCTTTCCGTTTTCTTCTAAGGAATCTATTTTAAATGCTCTTCGCGAATCATTTTTTTCATCTTTAGTGGTATTTACAATAGGCAGGTTAGTAATAGGCAGGTACGTGTTGCCACCATCTGTAGATTTTTCTACAATAAAACTATTATAAATTCCATCAAAATTTTCACGTTCCCAACTAAGCACAACAGCTTTATTTCCAAAATTTGCCTGAAGGTCATATATAGTTGGTAACTCTTCATAATCGCTTAACCCAATATACACAAACCCTTTTTCAATGGATTCTATTTCTTGAGGAACAGCACTTATGACTCTATAAAGGTATTTTTCCGTTTTAACAGCTGAGTGATCAACAAAAGCTAAACCAGATAACTCGGCTACGGAAAAAGATTGATCGGCTGCAAATAATGCAAAGGAAAAACGCTGATCCAATTCTTTCGATTTATTAATAATTTGAACTATATCGGAAGAATAGTTTTCGGTTAACTCAAATGTTTCACCGTAGAGAGATTGAGCAGCAATAGCTGCATAGTCATTTTGGTCAACGATAAGCTCCCAATCGCTTAAAGGGCTGGGCTTAATAGGTAAAGGTGTTATAATAGTTTTCTCAGGTACAGGTAAAAGCTTATTTTTTCTACTAATCGTTACTCGTTCTATAGTATAGCCATATTCGTTTAAACGTTTCCAGCTAGAAGCAGTAGTAGGAGCCCATCTCAATTTAATTGCTTGGTAACCAGCCTTTCCAAGTATTTTAATAGCAGGTTTAATGTCCTGTGTATAGGAAGGAACAACAAAAGTGGTGTTAAAAAGTATTATAAATTTTATAATCTTCATCAATCTACAGGGTTTACAATAGTTATTACTTGCTCACTCGAGGTAATATTTTTGCCGGGTAACACATATTTTACTTTTACTTCGTAACGCCCTTTTATAATAACAGGGAAAGGTGTAGTAAGAAGTAATTGAAGCCGAGTATTTACTCCGCCAGAATCTGCGTAGTAGTTAGCTACTTTATTCTGTATTTGCGACATATCTCTTTGATAGTAATTGGATAGGTTATAAATAAAAGCTGCGGATAATGAAGGTGTAATATACTGCCCAGACTGTATATCTGTTTCACCTAACTCCATTTGGGTTAGCGGATATTGTTTAATAAATACAGCTTTAGTAGGCGGTAAGCCCATTTTTTCTACTGTTCGCCAATCAATTGTAAAACGCCCTTCTAGGGGGTATCCATTGTAAACAATTGGATATATATACTTTTTGTAGTATTTATTTTTAGTTAAAACCGCTTCTATTTGAATCAAAGGTTGTTGATTATGTACACCATTTAGTTCCGCATTATCAAAAAACTCTTGAGATTTGAATGATTTACCTATCTCATGCACGCCATTTCTAATTGGCCATCGCCACTGAGAACTCATATCTGCGGTATTAAGCTTGTTTTTTAAGGATGTAAACTGGCTGGTTCTATAATAAGCAGTAAAAATAGCTTTTTCTTGTAATTCGTCTATTGTGCCTTCTGCTTTTTTAGTTGTAATTTCTGTATTTATTTCGGTCTGCCCTAAACCTAGTTTTTTTGTTTCATCTGATACGTTTCTATCAATTTTAGCCTGAGCTCTAACAGGGAGGTTTGCTAATTCAAAAGCATATATGCTACTAGTTTTTAGGCCTGTTGGTAAAGTAAAATTAACTTCTCTGTTTTCTTTAGAATAGCTAAAATCAAACTCAATTGGGTTAGTAGATAATGCAGTAAAACGTCCTTTCTGCTTCCAGTCATTGGTATTAATATCGAATAAATAAGGTTGCCCTTTTTTTAGTTTTATATACCCACTGTTATATTCATCCTTGTAAAAATTAAGTTGGCCAATTACTGGATAACTATATGCTACATTTTCTAAAGGAATGTAATCAGGAGCAATCCCTGATGTAAATTTTGTTTCACTTCTTTCAACATATTTTTTCCCATCAACATACACAGGTACCCATTTGCCAGCTACAAATTCTTCGAAACTAACTTGTACTATTTGTGTAATTTCTTTTTCTGAAGGAAATACGTCCAAAGAATTTAGTGCAGCTACATCATTGTCAACATTCCATTCTAAACTGGTTGAAATTTTTCCTGTTCCATATAAAATCGAGAAATCTTCCAATGTTATTCTAAATTTTTTCTTTATATCATCAACATCAACTAATTCAAACGTTTGTTCAATGGGCATATTAAATATGGCTTGCGGTTTGTTAAACACGCTTATGTCTGTTTCTCCATTCTGAGGAGTTACCTCGGCAATTACACTAATGCCATCAATTACACTTCCAGCCACTATATCACACTCTTTTCCTAGGGTTACCTCAAACTTGCAACTTCCTTTTACAAGGCCACCAAGTACACTAAACCTCCCACCTACAATACCACGCATCCAAAAAGGATTAGGAAGCCTTGCTTGCAATATAGCAGCCGCCTGAATATCTAATATGTCTACTTTTTTATTTTTGCCAAAGAGTTTAATCTGGATTCCAATATTTCCATCGAAATAGGCATAAGCCTGCCCGTTGGCATACCATCCATTTATACCCAGAGGGTTGGTGCTTCCTTTACAGCGTGCATCATTGCCATAATTTTTTAGCATAATATCGAAACCAAGGCCAGCCTGAAAACGGGCATAAAACATTAGAAAGTTGAGATCGCCTGTGCTAACACTCAAAGTAGCTCCAAAACCCAAACCTTTTCCTAAACCTAAGGCGTTGGCATCTTTCATATAATCTAAATTGATTCCTCCAAGAATTTCAGATACCTCAGCGGGAGGAGGAGGGCTGCCAGGTATTTTAGTGCCTAACATAAAATAGCTTGTTAGTTGAGCGTTTATGGCTCCAAGCCCAGCACTTAGTCCAATTCTATCTTCAGGGGTACCTAAATAAAAGTACCAATCCGATTGGTCATAATGGATTACTGCCCACCCAGCTTTACCACCTGCCCCAGCACCTTTAATTTTACCACCAGCAACATTTACAAATATCTCCATATTACCATGAATAGATTTATTTTCGAAATCAAATATGAATTTTACCTGAGCTGAGATGCTGCCCTTTTCTTTGGCTTCTTCACCTATGGCGCCATATATTTCTTTTATTGTGGCTGGGTCACTTGGCAATAAGCCTGCCACCATACTACTTTCATTCTTTTTAGCAACAGTAGCCATTTTGTTAGTTGTTTTTTGAATCTTTTCTAACATATCACCATCATCAGGAAGTGTAACCACTTTCATGTTTCCTGTAAATGAGATACTCCTAAGCCCGCCACCTTCAAAAAATGCAACTTCAAACGTAGCTTCACCATTAAGAACCGTTGGGCTGTCCATAGTAGCAAATGCTATAGTTGCTTTAATGCCAAGCCCTGATTTTGCATCAGGCACATATACAATACCTGAGGCAGATTTACCAAAATCACTCCCAAGGCCTTCCGTATCCATTTTCATATGGTAGTAAGCACCTCCTCCAAAACCATTCATTCCCAATGGAGGTATAATTGGTATTGCTTTTGGAAATGTGGCTAAGGCATCAGCATACCAGTACCGCATATTATCTACCACACCAAAGATTGCTGTAGCTTTTACATTTATTCCGGGGTTAAAGGTGGCATCAACTACGCCATTAAAACCATTGCCATACATAGTATCGTTTCGGTAAAATTTAAGTTTTCCATAAAACTTAAAAGCTCCTTGGTCTATATCAATTTGAATATCATTAACAAGAATGTTCTTATATTTCCACTTTTGAATTCCTTGCTCTCTATTGAGATTCCCAACAAGTGTAAGGCCTGCCTCTCCTCCAAATGATTCATTAAGGTTGACTATTAAATCAAAATCAAGCCCTATTTCGTTATCGCTTATTGTTTTAAACCCAATACTATTTATACTAACGGGAAGGCTTGCTAGTGCTTGTTCGGCTGCTTCCGACCCAAATGAAAATGCGTTAGCTTGCATATATGGTTTTACAGTTTGTAATTGCAAATTTTCAAATGCAATATTGGCTAAGCTTACCTTTTTGGAAGATTCGCCTTTAGAGAGTGCAGCATCAATGGTCATTTGTCCGCTTAAACTCATCTTAGGCAGAAACCTTTCATTGGCAACCTTAATTTCTATATAAGAAGATTTATATATCTCAAGCTTGCTCGTCTTAAATATATCAAATTGCATACCTTCAGCAGCTTCAACATTAAACAAGTATTCATTGCCAGGATTAATGAGGGCTTGGTAAGCGAATGGGTGGTCTTTTTTTGCGATCGGAATGACTATTTCACCATTGAAGCCCGCTTGCTGAATTTGATTTGCGATTATATTTATCCCAATAGAATCCAGCGAATAGCCCCAACCACTCATGTTTCCTTCATCTGGCCTTATCAAAGCTTTGCCTTCTAAAAAGCCGGTAAAGCCCATATTATCTATTAACACATCGTAGGCGGCAAAACTCGTGCGCACCGTGGTGTCGGTTTTTTCGAATTGCCTAGGCAAGGTTACTGATAGCTCTCGCAGGTAAAACCCACGCCATAATTTGGGTACTCCGGCAACAATATCCGGGTGTTGGTAATCTGTTGGAAAAACTATTCCTGTGGAATTTCGTGTATCGCTAAAATCGAATACAGCACTACGCACGGCAAAGGTTACCCCCAACAAAGAAGGCAATTGGAATTTTTGAATATCGAGTTCTACCACCAAATTGTTCCAATCGGTTATCTCCGATCTAAAACTTGACATTACGTTGCCTGTGGCCGCAGGGTTGCCATTGGCATCTTCGGGCAGCAGTAAGTCGCGGGAGAATTTTATATCGGCATCCAATGCCATTTTTTTAAAGCCACTGCAATCGAAGGTTACAAAAGTGCCTGCTTTAAGGATAATCTGTGATTTGCCTCCGCTTAGGTTAATGGCATAATCGCCAATCAGCTGCAGTGTGGCATCGCCTACTATACCGCCTTCTTTGGTAAATTTTATGCCTTTGCCCATAAAAGTGAGGGTTTTGCCATTTTGAGGCATGGTAAACTGCATATACACTTCCAACTCGGCATAATGGGGTTTTAGTTTTATAGAAGCAATACCAATATCATAGGCCAGGCCGCCTATTTCGGTATGCATGCCTACGGGTAGCTCCAATAATGAGGCGCCATCGAGGTAGCCTATAAACTTTTTAAACTTACGAATTTCTTTAATTACTGAACTAGCTTTACCTATATAGTATCGTAGCGAATCGACTGACATGCCTGAGGATGTGGTGTTACCGTTGGTGAAGATGAGGCCTTCTTCGTAGAGAGCAAATTCATTACTTGTTGTAGTACGTATAGTGGCTGTTTCTTCTAGCTCGGGGAAGGTGCGAAATATTTGGGGATTGGGGATTGGGAGTGAGGAATTAGTTAACTGGTTATTAGGAAGAAGGTTATTGGGGATTGGGAAAGGGTTATTAGGGAAAGATAATTTGGAATTGAGAGAATTACTGTTAATTGATAATTCTTTATTAGTAATTGCTAATTGATTAAGACTGTCTTTGGGTGTTGTTGGGTATGATACATTAGGGCTAGCTAAGTGCCCTGCTCCTGATAACCCAATACCTGCATTAGCATATAGTGGAATAGTCCCTAAAAATAGTAGTAAGTAGGTTAGTATATTTTTTGTCATTATCTATTTTCTTATGCTATACCTGTTAGATTTCTTCTTGTCTAGATCCTAATTTATTGGGTGTACCTGATTGCTGTTTAGCTATTTTTAAAAATTATGACCCACTTTTGTCCTTGTTTGCAACCAACATAAGTGATAATCCTCATGAAACGCCATTGCAAATGAGTTTATTCCTGATGTTTAATAGGGGCAACTTGTGGCTTTTATGATTTCAAGGTTTGTAACTTTTATACTTACTGTTTTCTATCGCTATAATACAAATTAAATGTGATAAAGTGCAGTTTTACTTAATTTCTTCCTCGTGTCTTTGGTTTGCAGCAATAAACTCTCGGTTATTGCATAAAGCGAGTTTAACCTGAATAATTCATGAATATTTGTTATGAGCATTTTAAGTGTCTGCCAGTCA
>CAZZML010000100.1:0-9102 GCA_964654735.1 uncultured Roseivirgaceae bacterium
TTACATTAATAACCCAATGGGCTATGTTGCTTATTATGGCAGTTGAGGTAGCAATTGCCAGTGTTATTACCGGTGTCTTCATACCTTAACCTCCCCAAATTATCCGGTGAAACAATACTAAGATCAAAGTTTATTAAGTGTGAGTTATTGATACTGTTACCTTGGCTGGCACTAACTCCATGGGGGTCGTGGCAGGCATTGCAAGGGGTTTTTTCATCTCTAACATGTTTGCTATGCCCACTAAAAGACACATCGCTTAAAATAGAGGTTTGGCTATGGCAACTATAACAAAGCTCATAATTAGTTGCCGATTCAAGGGTTAAATCGTCAGTTTCATAACGGTATTTAAGTATTCTGGGGTATATAGACCCATGAGGCCCTTTAGGCGAACCAAATCCATCACTGGCATGGCAATCGGTACAATAAATAATACTCGATTCTGTAAGAGGAGCTATTAAACTTGGTACATTGCTATTAGCACCTGCACCTTCTATCGGATGAAACGAAGGGTTAGCAAGGTCAAACTCTAACCGTACATTATCCTGTTCTATCTGGCGAGTAGTTGGGCTGTTAGGTTTAGCTGGGTTATCCGTATGGCAACGGTAGCATAGTTCGTAGGCATTTGATATTATACTAATGGCATTACCTCCCTGGTCTATTCCCTGAACTCCCATTATAAAACCATTTGCAGCCGGAGCCTGCGCAGTAGCGGCACTTGTTGCATGCGGATTGTGACAATCCTGGCATTCGACATGCATTGCCGGTGGCATGGTAGCTTCGGAAGGGTCGTGTATTTGATTATAACCAAATACATTATGCGAATATGTTTTAAGTGTTTGCGTAAGTATATCAGTGCTTGCCACACTGCCACTACTATGGCAATCAAGGCAATTGCCCTCTTCGGTTGACGATTTTAACAGGTAAGGTTTGCCTGCTGAGTTATGTGGGTCGTGGCAATTTTCACAGGCATTTTCTGCCACTGTTGGATAAGGGGATTCTATATGCCCCCATGGGTTTTGCCCCGAGCCTCCCCATGTTGCTGCCGAAGTGCTATGGCTTGAACTTGGCCATAAATTTCGGTCGTGGCAGCTTGTACATAAGTCTGAAAACCGGTTTGATGCTACTAAATATTTAGTAAAAGGGTTTTTATGAGGGTCATGGCAGGAAACACATTGAACCTTTCCATCTTCCAACTGTACAGGCATAGAGATGGTTGAAGGGTCTTTTAACTGGCCATCGGTTGTGGCTAGGGCAGGGGTATAGTAGAAAGAAACAGGATGGTCGTCACTAAGGTCGGTTGTTAAGTTATTCTTTTCAGATACCATTGCAGCAATACCGGTGCTAAAATCTAAACCAGTATTATTACCAACTAATTTTCCCTGAGCTATGGTGCCGTCATGGCAAGAAAGGCATAAAATAGAAGAGCCATCGGGCTGACCCGGAACGGCTTGTAAGGTAGAGCTATTATATAATATATAATTAGGTCCTGTTCTTCCACCCGTCCACAATGGGGTAGCCGGCTGCTCGGTGTGCGGGGTATGGCAATATTTACATATTTCAGAATCTACCCCGATTCTGGCTGTTCCGGAAGCAAAAACAGAGAGGTTATGCGTTGTTTCTACAACCGATTGAGACTGAACATAAAGAGGTAGTAATAGCCAACAGGAGAGTATGAAAAATATTAATTTGTTCATTTAACCATTGTTTATGAGTTGAAAAATCTGCACTCTGGAGTTAAAACTATCGGTTACATAAATATAGTCCTTATCGTCTATAAATATACCTAATGGCATCCAGAATTGCCCTTTATTACGCCCCTGATTCCCAAAAAAATAGAGCAGCCGCCCTTCTTTATTAAATATTTGAACCGTATGAAACAGGGCATCTGCTACATATATATTGCCATGCGAATCGGTAGCTATGCCTTTGGGCCTAGCAAAATAGCCCGAGCCATCACCAGCCTGACCAAACATTGATACCCATTTGCCTTCACTATTAAAAATTTGTACTCTAAAGTTCATAGAATCTACAATATAAACTTGTCCTTTTCGGTCTATCCAAATATGTGTAGGAAAATTAAACTCTCCAGGAGCATTTCCACGGCCTCCAATTGTTTTTAACAACTGGCCTTTAGAGTTAAGTACCGCAATTCTGTGCGCTTTGGTTTCCAATACCCATATTTCGTCCTTTTCTTTTGCATAAGCAATACCTGTAGGTTGTTGTAAACTAAGAGAGTTGTTAAATATGGTGGCTTCCTTATTGTCGGTTGGCACTAAAAAAATTTTATTTAGGTGGGAGTCGGTTATCAATAACCCTTTGCCGGGGAGTTCACATATATCTACAAGTACGCTAACCCCTTCTTCATTTGTTGATTTAAGCTTTAGAGAACTTCCTTTCTGTTGATTAATTAATGCTAAAGAGGTTGTTTTTTGATCTACAACCCAAAACATTTCCGGGTTGTGGGCAAATACTGCAACCGGTTTAATAAGTACTGTTGGTTTTTTACCAAAAATAAATTTGCCTATACGTTCAAACAACCCTTTTTGGGTTTGTTCTTTTTGAGTAGAAGGGAACTGACTAACCCACCGCACAAACGACATTTCTGCCATTTCCCCATTATTGGATGCCATAGTATCTTGTGCCGGCAATTTGTTTGGAACAGCAATAATGGCACTTGTTAAAGCTAGTAGAAAAGACAAGTTGATTAGTTTATTCATAAATCGTGACATGTTAAACAGAGAATGCCATTTTTGATTGTTTTTAGCAAAGAAATCGACTCACTATCTGCATATTGGTTTGAGTTTATTGTAGGGCAAGAACTACAGGGGGTTGTTTGCATAGAAAAATGTGGATCATGGCACGATGTACATTCTACTCTTCCGTTTTTTAACATATCTTCGGCTATGGTTCCTCCCAAACCCGATAATGTTGTATTGGGGTTATGTAGTTTTATATTGCCCCTTGTTTTGGTGGGGTAAAATACCGAAACAGGGTGAGCGTTTGTTATACTGTGCCCTCCTTTTAATTTTAATTGAGAAAGTTCGTTACTATGACTAATTGTTGCAGCTATACCATCGTGGCAGGTATAACATAGTTTCGATATGCCCGATATATACGTAGAATCGGTAGATGTAATAGAGTCGCTTTCGTAGGAGAGGAGGAACCCTGTGGAGGAAGTGTCGGTTTTTGAACCATACACATGGCAAGGGTTACACCATTCGGTAAACTCCCAATTATCGGTACTAAATTTATGAGGATTATTTTGTGAGTGTTGTGCATAACCTTTAAAACATCCTATAAGCAGAATACCATAAAAAACGATATGAGAAAATTTATATACTTTCATGCTTTTTTACTCTATTATTCCCGATTGAAATTTTATGTGTCAAAGGCATCCCTTTGGGATGTTTAAATAATTTATATCCTATTCTTTTATATTTAATGTATCGTTGGCAGCTTTTATGCTTAACGTATCACCTATTATAATGCGTTTATAACTACGCTCCGTATGGCATCCGGTTAAACAAGAGCCTCCGTTTTCCATTTGTTTAAATTCTATTGGCATTTGCCAGTTTCCGAATTGTGTTTTTTCTTTGATCATATAGCTATTAATAGCTCCATGAGGGTCGTGGCAGAGTGTGCAACTACGCCCTTTTTCACCCTGAATATGAGCATAATGCAGGTTCTGATCCCCATCTCTAAAGTTTGTGGCTGTTTCTGTTGTTGGGTTTTTAAAAAGTTCTTTATTATGGCAACTAAAGCAAAGTTCAAAATTATCTATCGTTGCCTTTACATATTCTTCAGCAGGAAAAACTTTGTTTAACAAACTGTTTTGGTTAGATTCATGGGGTTTATGACAAGCTGTGCACCCTTTTTCTTCAATTACTTTATGCACTGTGTTTCCTTCCTTTAAAAGTGGCCCTATTGCCTGAATACTGCCTGAATCTGCAACGATAGATTTATTATGACAACTTAAGCATAATTGTACTTCCTTATCTTTTAAATTAAATTTCTCGGTGGAAGAGTGAGGAGAGTGACAATTTAGGCAAGCCTTGGTTTTGTTAACAGCTCCATGCACCAGTTTGGCATTTTTTATGGTATTATGGGTGTCTTCGTGGCAACTAAAGCATAAATCCTGAGGCTTAAGGTCTGATAAGTTTGCTTCTTTAGAGCTATGAGGATTATGGCAGTCGAAACATGCTTTTTTCTTAAAAGGAGTGTGTACACTTTCTCTTTTTAGCTCTTTACGAATGCTTTTATGGCACTTTTTGCATAACCTATCTAATTTAGTATTGGATATAAAACTTTTGTTATCTGCTTGGTGTGGGTTATGGCAACCCTGACAATTTCCATCAGAAACCGCCCCATGAATCAGATTACCTTTAGGGATTTTGAGGTCGTGGCAGTCCAGGCAAAGCTTAGAAACTGGATTTTCCTTAACAAGGTATATATTAGGAGAATTATGTGGATTATGGCAAGTTAGGCATTTTCCTTTTTTGGCAGGTTCGTGAACAAACTCCTCTACATTCATGGGGTCGTGGCATTCATAGCAAAGACCCGGCACATCTTGCTTTAAATTAAAGCCAACTACATTAGAGTTCTCCTGTGGGTGTTCTATTCCATTAGAAATATGGCATCGTTTACAATCTTTTTTTGCAGGAGCATGTACAGTTTCATCTTTAAGTAGGTCGCTATGGCAATCGGTACACAGCTTAACCGAGTCGCTTAATGTAGTAAATTCCAGAGTACTAATACTACTGGCGGAAGTTGCCATAACAGTGGATTTGTTAACTACATACGCTGCATTATTTTCATTATCTGGTAATAGGTTTAGTTTAATGCCGCTCCCTGCCATAAGCGACCAAAACCATATTAAACTTATTAATTTATACATGTTTTGTTAATTAAAATTTTCTATCTATTTGAAAATAAACTCCTCCAAAGTTGAGTTGCTCACCCACATAGTTTCGTTTGTAAAGTTCAAGCCCTAGTTTTAGGTATAGGTTACGGTAAACCGTATTATATTCGGCTTTTGCTGTAATTAAGTCAAGGTCAATCTGTTCGCCAATTTGTTTTCTTAAGCCTAGGTCAAAATTAATTTTAGTTTGCGGTTTAAACTGATAAATTATTTTGCCAAAAAGGCTTGAAAAAAGCTGGTCGGTATCGGTTTCTATTAAATTTATATCGCTTAATTCACCATTTAACGAAAGCAGGATTTGCTTTCCAATTTTACCATTCATTTGTACATAATACCTCATTTTCTTATAAGGTACAATTGTGCTGTTAAAATCGTCTCTTTCAACTCCGGCATTAATAAATTTATATTGAATTCGGCCACCGTAAAAATTTCTGGTATAGTAGTTTAGGGTGAGAAATTCACCAGAATCAATATTATTATAATCTTGAGTAGAGATGGTATAATAAACCTCAACCAACCGCTCTAAAAGAGTTAGCCTTACTGTAAAAGATTGCAGGTCGGCATTAAAATTATAGGAGCCAACCTGAGCGGCAATATAGTCAATTAAAATAGTGCTGTTATTGGCAATTTGCCCACCTGGAACCCTGCTTATTTCTATAAATTCATTTCTTTCTTGAATAATATAATCAAAGTCTTTTTGATATATAATAGAGCCAGTAGGATCCTTAACCACAATGGAGGCTACATTAACATAAGGGCGGTTAAGTAACACAATTTGGCCGTCAGACAGCACCTGGTTTTCATCTATTATCTGAACGGAGGAGCCCGGGTTGCTTACTACATTTTGATTATGCCTGTTTGCCGTATATACAAGATTAAGGGTTCCTGTTGGTATTTTTTTAATATAATTAAGGCTTACCCCAGTACGGGTGTTGCTCTCATCGTAAGCTGTATGGAGGGTTTTAAATTTTTCGAAATATACACCTGTTTTTAAACTAGCAAATAGCTCATGGTTTAACCTGGCATTAATTCTGTGTTGTTTGTATTGCTGTGTTTGCTGCCTAATATTATTATAATCGTAATTGCCACTAAATCTTAGCTTGTACGGAAGTTTTATATTTACCGATTCATACATTTGAAACCTCTTTTGGTTTATATTACCCTCTTGGTTAAGGTTAGTAATAGACGATCTCAACATATATTTTTTTTGCTTATCAAAATAAAACATATTATTAATTAGCAGGTTATAGTTTAAATTGTTGATTGGTATAGCACTCCTGTCTTGTCGGGAGTATTTGTAACGAGAAAACCTGATTTCATGAAAATCGCCTAAATCGGTAAACGACTTGCTGGCACGAGCTTGGAGATCGCTCTGTTTGTTAAGGTAAACCCTGCCTGTTTCTATTTCCAGTTGATCCCAGGCTCTATCGCTATAACTTACAGTAAGCGGAAGAAATTTGTTTCTATAATAATAATTAAGTCCCCATTGTTTGGTATCTGTTTTTAGGCTGGTAACATACTCTCGATTTATAAAGTTTTGGCTAAGGTTTAAGTAAGAAGATAAGCTCATAGGTTTATTTCTAAATAAGGTAGCTCTTATATCTAATTTTTTAAATGTTAACACTTCCGAACGATCGGGACTTACTGTATATGTTTGTTTAGATAAACCCGGATTAAATTCACCTCCAATATCTAATACTAATAAATTAGGATGGCCTATAAAGCTTTGGGTATTTAATGAAATACCACCATATAAAAACGGAAACTTGGAATAATCTTCTAAATTGTTGAGTACCCGCTTTTGCTCACGATAAAACCCTCTTATGCCAACAGTGCCCGAGTACGACATTAGCTGCCAGGGTTTAAAGCTGTCAGGTTGGCTTTGAGCTAAACAGTAGCCTGTAGCTATAAAAAATACCAGTATGAGCGATTTTATCTTCATCAATACTTCTTAGCTTAATTTAGCAAAAATCTATTTTCTCCTCCATGAGGACTATGGCATTCGGCACAATTTTTATCTTTATTACTCTTATGTTCTATATTCTTAAAAATATCTGAGGGGTTATGGCAGTTAAGGCAAAGCTCCTGACCAGTTTTTACCAGTAAAAACTCATTTTTTGAGGAATGAGATTCGTGGCATGTTGAACAATAATTTCCTCCTACAGGCCCGTGTAAAAAGGTGAAATCATTTATTTTATTACTGTGGCAACTATTGCAGGCTCCAGGCTGTAACATAAACTTACTTTCGCTACTATGCGGATTATGGCAGCTTACACAATTCTCTTTTTCTTTTGCACTTTGGTGTATTTTATTAGTGTAAACTCTTTCGCTATTATGGCAGTTAAAACAAAGTTCTTCACCTTTACTTACTAATAAATTATCTGCTTCGGCTTTATGCGGGTTGTGGCAAGAGGTACAAAACCCGGCACCTGCCGGCCCATGCTTAAAGCTATACTTTTCTTTGTTTTCTTTGTGGCACTGATAACATAATTGAGGCTCTTCTTCCACTAATTTTCCTATATGAAGCTGGTTATGGCAACTGCTGCATTCCTTATTTTTAAAAGGTTCGTGATAGGTTATTTTAGAGCTCCTGAAAGCGGCTCCTGTGGCTAAAAATTTGGTGCTATCAACCTGCCCAAGGGTATCAATGCCAACCGCTAATGATTTATCTTCCAAAGGAGGCACTCCATCGAAAAAGGTGGTTAAAATACTTTGCCTTACTTTTGGTGCACAGGCAACCACTACTGTTGCCAGACTTATAATAAGAATAACAATATGTTTGCCCTTTATGCCCAATTTTTATTTATTAACCATTGCTTTTTCTTCTACGTAACCATAAATATTTACTTTGTCAGGCCCAAAATTATTAGTTACCAAAATAAGGTATTTAAGTAAATACCGCTCATTAACGTATTTTTGAAAATACTCGAGGCCATTATAGCTTATAATTACTTTTGCAGGTAACCACATGCCTCCGGGCTTCTTATAGCTGCCTCCAAAAAACATAAGAAGTTCCCCCTGCTTATTAAATATTTGTACATTTTCAAAAGCGGCATCCACTACATATAAGTTTTCATCTTTATCAACCGCAATGCCTTTTGGCCTAGTAAACTGGCCAATATTTCTGCCGTAACTGCCAACAGATTGCAGGAAATCACCCTGATGGTTGTAAATTTTTACACTAAACTCACCAAAATCGCTGGCATACACCTTGTTGTTGCTTACAAACAGGTTTGTTGGTTGAAATAACCTTTCTTGTGGTTGTGTACTTTTAGGAAGCGAATAGAGAAATTGGTAGGTGCTGTCTTGCTTGAAAACATCTATGGTACTGTTTGATACATTTGTTACCCATATTTTATTATTAGTTACAAATACATCTGTGGGTTTTAAGCTTTCTCTGGTTCCAAAACTATTTACATACTGTAAATTTTTGTCGAAAATAACAACTTGGTGTCTTTGTACATCGGCCACATACAGGTAGCCAAGGGAGTCAACAAAACAATTAATGGGCAATTTTAATTGCCCAAGGCCTTCGGGTATAAAATATTCCAACGTTTGATTTTCTAAGTCAATAATTTCTAGCCCTCTCAGGTCGAGGTCGCATATATAAATTTTATTATTATGCATAGCCACGCCATAAGGCTTAATTATAGGCTTGGGAGGTTCTTCTCCGGTAATATATTTGCTAAATATCGATGGTTCGCCTTCAACATCTTTTGAGGTGCTAATGCTGGTTAGGTATTGAATACGGGTAGTATCGGGTGGAGAAGGGTAAACGATTAGCTCTTGGGGAGTCTTTTGTTTTTGTAATTTTTGGGAGCAGGCATTTAGTGCCAGCACCAGAATTACACTAAAAATATAGTTTATTGGTTTCATATACTTGAGAGTAGATAATTTTATCAAGTTGGATACATTATACCTCTTGCTCTTCAAATATCATACAATTAACAACTTTATAATATGATGCTTATCAGTCAAATTCTTAATTTTAAATACCTTAAATCCGCAAGGAACTTTGTGATGAAAGCCATAAGATGTTGTTAGTCAGGTGCTCGCACAGATATTTGGAACGGAATCAATGTAGCATATTGGTGAGTACCAACTATTGAGCAAGTGACTGAATGACATTATATTATGGCTTGTAGTAGATTTTCCTTGCGGATTTAAGATATATTTTCAATAGC
>CAZZML010000101.1:0-9102 GCA_964654735.1 uncultured Roseivirgaceae bacterium
CATTCTTTAAGTTTTAAGCAAATAACAACATGTCCATATTAGATAATACAAAAATACTGTCCTAGTTAGAACTTAGCCATAAAATCTAAAGAAGTAAAAAATTAAGGAGGATTTTTCCACGTTTTCCCAAAGATTAAAAAATACCTTTGCCTGCATGAATGCCTTACAAGAAACCAATTTTAATTTACCGGATCAAATCAAATTTTATAGAGGGAAAGTGCGCGATGTATATTCCTTTACTAATTATTTAATAATGGTGGCAAGTGATCGAATTTCTGCTTTTGATGTTGTATTGCCAAAGCCCATTCCGTTTAAAGGGCAGGTGCTAAATCAAATTGCAGCCAAAAATTTGGAGGCTACCAAATCAATCGTACCAAACTGGCTTATGGCTACACCAGACCCAAATGTAACCGTTGGAATTAAGTGCGAGCCATACCCTGTTGAAATGGTAATTAGAGGATATTTAGCCGGCCATGCATGGCGAGAATACAAAGCAGGAAAGAGAAGTGTTTGTGGAGTAGAATTACCTGATGGTCTTAATGAAAACGACCGTCTCCCTGAACCCATTATTACCCCAACAACCAAAGCACACGAAGGACACGATGAAGATATTTCGAGAGAAGAAATTCTATCGCAAGGACTCGTTAGTGAAGCAGAATACATTAAATTGGAAAAATACACAAAAGCACTTTTTGCCAAAGGCACCCAAATGGCTGCGGCTCAAGGTCTAATTTTAGTAGATACTAAATATGAATTTGGTTCTTATAATAATACAATCTACTTAATTGACGAGATTCACACGCCTGACTCCTCTAGGTATTTTTATTTAGATGGGTATAAGGACAGGCAGGTTAAGGGAGAGAAACAAAAACAACTCTCGAAAGAATTTGTTAGGCAATGGCTCATATCCGAAGGGTTTCAGGGTATTGAAGGACAGAAGATTCCTGAAATGGCTGAAGTCAAGATTAACCAAATATCCAACAGATATATAGAGTTATACGAAAGATTTACCGGTAGTACTTTTAATAAAGCTAACACTGAAAATATACCGTTAAGAATAGAAGAAAATATACTCGACTGGATTAAGTCAAATAAATGCTAATAGATTTTGTGAATGAAGTGTATTTTTGCAAACTAAGTTTTAAATTTACCCGCTTACAGAAAACATTTCTGTTACCTTAAAATATTTTAAAATGAAATACTCCATAGATAAACAAGAAAATTACTGCATCTTTAAACTAAACGAACCAAAATTAGATTCGCTCTTAGCACCTGCTTTAAAAACAGAGTTAATCACCCTTAATGCAGAAGGGGTTAAAAATATTATTTTAGACTTATCAGATGTAAACTATACTGACTCTTCGGGCTTAAGCTCTTTGCTTGTTGGTAATAGAACAATTCAGCAAGATGGTGGCATTTTTGTTCTTACAAGTTTATCTGAGCATACCATGAAATTGATAAAAATATCTCAGCTAGATGGTGTTTTAAATATTTTACCTACCATTGAAGAAGCTGTTGATGCGGTGTTTATGCATCAAGTTGAAAATGGAATTAAAGAAGCTGGAGAAGAATAATAGTGACCTTTCAGGTTACCATTTTAGGTTCGAACTCTGCAATTCCTGCCTATGGAAGGCATCATACAGCACAGTTTGTTCAACTAAATAATCAAAAGTATTTAGTTGATTGCGGGGAAGCCACACAAAACCAACTTAAGCATTATAAGTTAAGTGCATTAAAGCTTAACGCTATTTTTATAAGTCATTTACATGGCGATCATTATTTAGGTTTGGTGGGGCTTCTGTCTTCTATGCATTTACAAGGCAGAACTAAGGCACTATATTTATTAGGCCCCAGAGGGCTCAAAGATATTATCACTACTCATTTTAGATTTTCAGATACGGTTCTTAAATACAAGCTTATTTTTAAGCCTACTCAGGCGCAAACAGAAGCACTTATTTTTGAAGATAAAAACGCTAAAGTTTATACAATCCCTTTAGACCACAGAATTGACTGTACAGGATTTCTATTTAAAGAAAAACAGCACCCAATACGATTTAACAAAGATAAACTACCTCCAAATTTGTCGTTGGCTCATATTGGTTCTTTAAAAAAAGGAGATGATATTTTTGATGAGGACGGCAAATTATTGTATAAAAACAGTGATTTAACACTTCCTCCATTGCCTCAAAAATCGTATGCGTACTGTTCTGATACCAAGTACATTCCTGAATTAAAAAAACAACTATATGGAGTTGATTTGCTTTACCATGAGGCTACATTTTTAAATGAAAGCGAATTATGGGCTAGCAACACCTTTCATTCAACTACAGCTCAGGCAGCTGAACTTGCGAAGGAATCAAAAGCAAAAAAACTTTTGATTGGCCATTTTTCGGCTCGTTATAAAGATTTAAAACCTTTTGAAGAAGAAGCTAGGAAGGTTTTTAAAGAAAGCTATCTTGCTTTAGAGGGTTCTACTTTTGAAATTTGACATACCGATTAATTATGGATAATAGCAGTGAACTAAGTAAAAAGAAAACCAACTTATTCCTGATACTCGCAGGCATTTTTATTACCAATGCAATTATTGCTGAATTAATAGGCGTTAAAATATTTTCTGGTGAAGCAACCTTAGGCCTAAACCCAGCTCAAATTCCTTTATTCAAAGATTTTATGCTAGATTTTAACCTAACTGCTGGAGCAATCATTTGGCCTGTAGTGTTTATTACTACTGATATTATTAATGAATATTTTGGAAAAGAAGGCGTTAAGAAAATCACCTACCTTACAGTGGTGTTAATTATTTATGTGTTTATAGTAATTTGGGTGGTAACAGCATTACCGCCAGCCAATTTTTGGCTTGATATTAACAAAACAGACAATTTAGGAAACGTTTTTAACATTGATTTTGCCTATAATAAGATTTTTAGGCAAGGGCTTGGCATTATTGTTGGTTCTTTAATTGCCTTTTTAATTGGTCAATTATTGGATGTTTATATTTTTCAAAAATTAAGAAAGATTACAGGTGAACGTAAAATTTGGCTTAGAGCAACCGGCTCCACCTTAATTTCGCAATTAGTGGATAGTTTTGTGGTGCTATTTATTGCATTTTACTTGCTAGGCAACCCACCTTGGTCTCTTAAACTGGTAATTGCAGTAGGCATCATTAATTATATATACAAGTTTACTGTAGCTATTATGTTAACACCAGTACTTTATTTAGCTCATACCATAATTGATTCCTATTTAGGAAAAGAGGCTGCCCATAATTTAATCGAAGAGGCTGCTGAAAAAAGTAAAGGATTTTTTTAATTGAAACTCAATGAATAAAATAATATCATCCATCATTCCTACTGTGCCTTCGCTTCGCAATCGCAAAAGCTACAAAGCGAACGCGGTAAAGCTATGGCGAAGCAAGGCAAAAGCGAAAATCGTACCAATAGCACTCCTTTTTCTATTCTTACCTTCTCTATTAGTTGCACAAGGTTATAAAATTGAAACCAACGTACACAATACAACGGATACCATAGCCTATTTAGGCCATCACTTTGCCACCCAACGGTACTTAGACGATACTGCTAAAATTGTGAATGGGAAAGCTGTTTTTAAAGGAGATTCAGAGCTAGTAGAGGGCATTTATTTTTATTACACACCAACCACCTATTTTGAGTTTTTGATTGGAGAGCAAAATTTTTCAATGGAAACAACCTCTCCTGAACTAATAAATTTAATGAAAGTAAAAAATAGCAAAACCAATGAAGGGTTTTACAGAATGCAGCAATATACCAATAAGATGAAAGCAAAAAACAAATTGCTTATGCAAGCTTACGATAGTGCAGAGAACCAAGAAGATAAGGAGAAAGTAAGACTTGAAATGGAATCTCTAACTAAAGAAGTGGAAGAGTACCAGAATAGACTAAAATTTGATTACCAAGGCACGTTTTTAGCAAAAATTATTACATTGATGCAATCTCCTCAGATGCCTAAAATACCTGAGGCTATAGAAAATAAGCAACTGTTTAAATATGAGTATTATAAAAATAATTTTTGGAACGATATTGATATAGCTGATCCTGGTTTGCTAAGGACCCCTCTGCTAAACGCTAAAATCAAAGAGTATTTAGATAATGTAGTAATCCAACAAAGTGATTCTGTTATAAAAGAAGTTGATTTATTAATTGCTAAAGCTTCCAAAAACAAAGAAGCTTTCCGCTACCTACTTATCACGTTAGTTAATAAGTACGAATCATCTAAGGTAATTGATTTTGATAAAGTGTTTGTTCACATCATAGAAACATATTACCTCACAGGCAAGGCTGATGAATGGACGAACCAAGAAACATTAGACAAATTAAAAAATAGAGTGGCTATGATAAAACCTAATTATTTAGGTAATGATGCGCCTCAACTAATTATGTGGGATACCCTTGGAAACGAAATTAATTTAAAAGATATAAAAGCTGAGTTTACAGTCTTGTATTTTTATGATCCTGATTGTGGGCATTGTAAAAAAGTAACACCTATTTTATATGATTTATACCCTGAATTAACAACTAAGGGTGTTGAAATACTAGGTATCTGCACAGGCACCGATGAGTCGAAATGGAAAAATTTTATAATAAATAATGACTTGGGCTGGATTAACTTGGCAGACCTTGAAAGTAAGACCAATGTAAAGTACTTCTATGATATCCGCTCTACACCCACTGTGTATATCTTGGATAAAGACAAAAAAATAGTCTTCAAAAAAATTAATACACTTGACATTTCTGATGTAATTGACATGCTTATAAAGCAAAACGGGGAAATTAATTAGATTAATTATTTAATAGCAGTACCATCTAATTTATACTTTAGAACAGTATCTCCTTGAGTTATAAGTATTTGACCTTCCAAATAGCTTAACTCAGGGCTTATAGGGGTTTCTAAATAAATCGTATTGCTCCATAAAACACCTCCTGTTTTAGAAAAGTGAATAAATGAATACTTTTTTTCAGCACTATCGCCAATTAAAAAAATACTGCTACCAGTAAGAGCTGGAACTACTTTTATAATAAATGCTTCTGCACCTAGGCTTTGTAACGTTAAATTTGTCTCAACCATATACATACTATCTATTTGCCTAGAAGAAGGTACGGTTGCAAAGTACAAACTATTATTAGATTCTATATTCTTAAACCCAGCAATAGTTAAAACTCTGTTTTCCAAACTATCAACATAAAAAGTTTGAAACACATTTAATGAACCATCCATTAAAGAAAGGGGAATACTGTCCGAATTAGAATATGCCCATTTATCTCTTTCGGTAACTAATTCGGTTAATTGAGTTATTATTTCCTCCTGACTTTTTACTATAGGAGATTGCGCCTCTAAAAAAGCATTAAAATCTTCTAATGAGGTATATCTAGCTTTTACAAAAGCTTGGTATCTCAAAGTAAACTGATTATCCTTGGTAGGCTTTAAAGAAGATTGTAACTGCTTAATACTTTTTAATTCATTATCTAAATTACTAATAAAGCTCACTTGGAGTCCAACATTCAAGGTATCAGCATAGGTGTTATACCAGGTCATTAAGGCAGAATTAAGATTGAGCTGCCCTATTTTATAATTTATCAATGTATATAAAACTGATTCCGAATCAACTTTCTCAAAGTCTTTAATAGCAGTATCTGTAATTTTCTTAAAAATCTCACTACTTAAATCTACCGAGTCCTTTAAAATTCGTTTATTTAAGGACTCTAAGGACTCATCAAACAATATAAGATTAGCTAATAACTGATGGTGACTTTCAATTTTTTCTAACTGTTTTTTTCCCCAAGACGAGAAGTCTATAAACTCAACCTCTTTTGCATAAAAATCAGGTTTTTTCAAACCCTTTTCCTCAAGCCCAATTAGAGGTTCAAAAGTAATTACTGTCTCATCAGAGGATGTTTCAAACTGTTTTTTAAGCTTTTCATATTGCTTGAATTTAAAAAGGGAAGAGTCATAATCTATCATAATCTCTTCAATCTTATTAACTGTTAAATCAGTTGCACCCAAAGTTAGAGTTAGAATATCTGTATAGTTAGTTTTTAGTAACTGAAAGTTGTTAGAAACACTATCATACAAACTTACCGATTCATTAAAAGCTGACTTAATTATTTTTATATCCTCCTTTTTTTTATTTAAAACATTTTTGCGATTTTCAATATCTAGTTGAATGTCACTCAAAATCACTTCAAACTTACCTGTTCGTAAGTTTCTACGTTTAAAATTTTCGTAGTAATCATCATCGTGCTTTTTAATATCCTTTTCATTAATAAAAGTATAGGCTTTATCAAAATACAAAATGGCCGAATCTGCTCGCCCAACTATTACATCAGGCTCTTTTAATAAATCTAATTGAGTAAGCTTAAACTCAAGCATTAACCCCATTTGGTAATTTGCATTAGGGTGTTCAGGATTCTCCTTCAAAAACTTAGTTAGAAAACCGGCACCATCTTTATAATTTTTAGCTCTTAACAGCACGTATAAATCTTTATACTTTATTTTTTGAGCATTAACTGTAAGCGCAGAACATAAAACAAGGATAAATAAAGCCAGTGGTCTCATAGAAGTATAAAATTACTATTTATTTTATTGGCACAAATCAAATATTAAATATTATTTTCCAAACTCATCTTTTAACATCGCAAGTTTTTGTTGCATATCGCCTTCAGGTTTCCTTTCCTGCCTCGATTGAATTTTATTTTTTGAAGTTTTTTCTCCTTTTTTAAAAGGGTCAGCCTTCATAGAAAGTGCAATTCTCTTTCTATCTAGATCAACTTCTATTACGGTTACCTGCACCTTTTGTTGTACACTTACCTCATCAGCAGGGTTGCTCACAAACTTATCGGCAATATGGCTCACATGAACCAAGCCGTCCTGATGAACGCCTATATCAACAAATGCGCCAAAATTGGTAATATTAGTTACGATTCCTGGTAATACCATTCCTACTTTTAAGTCGGCCATAGACTCAACACCTTCAGCAAACGAAAAAGTTTCAAAACGCTCTCTGGGATCTAAGCCAGGCTTACTTAATTCAGAAAAAATATCTTTTAGTGTAGGCAAACCAATGGTTTCTGTTTTATAGTTTTCGAGCTTTATCGATTGTAATTTGGTTTTATCTTTCATCAACTCTTCAACACTACAACCAGCATCAGAAGCCATTTTTTTAACAATAGAATACGCTTCGGGATGCACCGCACTTCTGTCTAACGGATTTTTTGACTCACGCACTCTTAAAAAACCTGCTGCTTGCTCATAGGCTTTATCTCCAAACCGAGCTACTTTTTTTAAGGTGCTTCGAGATGTAAAAGCCCCATGCTCATTTCGGTAGTTTACAATATTTGTGGCCAATTGTGGTCCAACACCCGATACAAACGAAAGGAGTTCGCCACTGGCAGTATTTAGCTCTACTCCTACTGAGTTTACACAACTCATTACCACATCATCCAACCCTTTTTTAAGCAGGTTTTGATCAACATCGTGCTGGTATTGCCCTACACCAATGGACTTAGGGTCAAGTTTTACTAACTCCGCTAAGGGATCCATTAACCTACGACCAATGGAAACTGAGCCTCTTACCGTAACATCTTTATCAGGAAACTCCTTGCGAGCCACTTCCGATGCCGAATAAATGGAAGCTCCACTTTCACTTACCATTACCACAATTATCGAAGAGGCCAGTCCTAAGCTATTTACAAATGTTTCTGTCTCTCGGCTTGCCGTTCCGTTACCTATGGCAATGGCTTCGGTTTTATGTTTTTTGCAATAAGCTTTTATTATTTGGCCTGCTGCTCTGGTTTGATTTTGAGGTGCATTAGGATAAATAGTGTCATGATCCACTAACTTTCCTTGGGCATCTAAGCACACTACTTTGCAACCTGTTCTAAATCCGGGGTCAATGGCCAATACGGGCTTTTGCCCTAAAGGAGCTGAAAGCAATAGCTGGTGTAGGTTTTCAGCAAATACCTGTATTGCCTTTTCATCCGCTGATAATTTTGAATTTACTCTGGCCTCTGTTTCCATCGAGGGCTTAAGCAATCTTTTGTAGGCATCTTTAATAGCAATGGCTACTTGGTTGCTACTTTGCGTATTCCCTTTTAAATAAATACGATTTATAATTTCGATGGCCTCGTCTTCGTAAGGTTTAATATCTAAGCTTAAAAACCCTTCAGCCTCACCCCTACGCATTGCCAATAACCGGTGTGATGGTACTTTAACCAATGGTTCACTCCATTCAAAATAATCTCTATATTTGGCGGCAGCTTCTTCCTTGCCAGAAAAAACCTTTGAAACGATGGTGCCTTTTTTAAGAAATAAAGTCCGGAGGCTTTTTCGAACGTTGGCATCCTCATTTACCATTTCAGCCATAATGTCTCTGGCTCCTTGCAAAGCCTCTTCTACCGAACTCACTCCTTTTTCATCATTAATATAGGCCAAAGCCCACTCTTCTACATCACCAACATTTTGGGCTATTATTTTGAGTGCTAAAGGCTCCAATCCTTTGGTGCGAGCAATGGTGGCTTTGGTTTTACGTTTTGGTTTATAGGGCAAATAGATATCCTCTAACTCCGACATTGTTTTGGCAGCCAAAATTTTTCCTTTTAACTCATCGGTTAATTTCTCCTGCTCTTCTACAGATTTTAAAATAGCCCCTCTTCGTTTATCCAAGTCTCTAAGTTGCTCAATTCTATCTCGAATGGCGGCAATTTGCACTTCATCTAAACTACCCGTAGCTTCTTTTCTATACCTCGAAATAAAAGGCATAGTTGCACCTCCATCGAGCAATTCTACTGTTGATTCAACTTGTGATTTTTGCACTGAAAGCTCAGTTGCAATAAGAGAATAATATACTTCGTTCATAAATTCTAAAATGGTTCGCAAATCTATGATTCCAATGGTAAAGCCAAAAGAAGAAAGAACATATTTTGGAATTTTTAATTCTTCGGGAACTTTTTATATCCTATGGCGTTATTTTTGTATTACCTTAAATCCGCAAGGAACTTTGTGATGAAAGCCATAAAATGTTGTTAGTCAGGTGCTCGCACAGATATTTGGAACGGAATCAATGTAGCATAT
>CAZZML010000102.1:0-9079 GCA_964654735.1 uncultured Roseivirgaceae bacterium
CCGAATTCGGGATTGCAAAAATAGACCCTTTTTATTTTTATTCAAACATTTCAAAAAAAGATTTTACAATCATTTCAATTATTCACGATAACAACCATTAAAAATCAATAGTCAAGGTTTTTCTTTCTTAAAAAAATCTTCCATTTCTTTATTTGCTTTATCGGCAGTTGAATACTTTGGTGAAAGGGAAGGTTGGCCAGGAAAATCTTGCATGTGTAAGGTTTGAGTAGGGAATGCAAATTGGATTCCAAGCTTATGTGCCAGTTTTAAAATAGACATTATAACCTCATGCCTACAATCTAATTCTTCTGCCCAAGTAGGTACATCAAAAAAGATATAAAATTTAATGTCCAGAGAATGGCTATTCATTTCGTTCATATAAACATGAAAGTTGTTTTTCCAAGTTTTAGGATGCTCCAACACAGTTTTTCTCAGGCCTTCTATAAATATTTCTAATAGCTCTGGTGGGGTATCGTAAACAACTGCTAACTGAGTAGAAAACCTACGATAAGATCGCAGCCCATGATTATTGATAACTGCATCAGCCAACTTGCCATTTGGCACATAAATTAGTGAATTTGAAAACGTCCGTATTCGTGTTGATCTAATACCAACTTCTTCTACAGTCCCATCAATACCTGGTGCAGTTATCCATTGACCCACCTGAAAAGGCTTATCAATAAAAATCATAAGTGAACCAAAAAAGTTTTTGATGGTATCTTGGGCAGCCAGTGCAAAAGCAATACCTCCAATAGAAAGTGTTGCCAATAGTGGAACTAACTGAACATTAAGGTTTGCCAACACATATACACCACCAATTATTATTACAAATGTTTTGGCTATTTTTCTAAATAACGGTACAAGTTGATCATCCAATGATGAATCGGTGCTATGCGCTAATTTTTCAAAATAAAGGGCGATAATGTCAATCGTTTTATACACCGCAATGGTTCCAAAAAGTGGAATTAAGCCGGCAAAGGCTAATGACAAGTAATGAGAAACTTTAACCGGCAACTGCAATATTGGCAAAAACATAGCAATAATGGCAAAGGCTACCATTAAGCTCAATGGCCTCACCACTGGTTTAATGTAAGTTGTGGCTAGTTCTTTTCTGCCAAATCGAAACAGTATTCGAGTAATTATATAATGTACTAACCAGAATAGCCCTTTATTAAATATAAAGCTTATAATTACCAGCATTAAAATGGCAATGTATTGCCATACCATTAATCCTAAATATTTTGTTTGATTACTAGGAAGGTAGTTCAACAACCTGTCCGAACCAAAAGGGTATGCCTTTTCAAATAGTTCAGGAATCTTATCTACGGTCTCTTTAGATAGGTACCAACGATCTCCTATTTTTTCGAGATAAAGCTCTGCAAATCTAGGAGTTACCACATATTCATGGGCATTTAAATGTAAGGTGTCGATATAATCTGGATCGTCTGGTATATCTCCCGCATCAATTAAAATACCTTTTCCTTCGGCAAACCTTTTAAGCTTTAAAATAAGATTTATTCGCTCTTGCTTGTGCGGCAGGTGCTTATAGTAAATTACTTGTTGAGCCACATCTGGTCGCCAATTTTCCTCGGTCATGTACTTTGATAGCCCGAGAATTAAACTTCGTGGCGAAGAAAGGTCTAAACGAACAGCAGGAAGGTCAACCTTTTTCTTGGATTTAGTTTTAGTCTCATTAGGTTTTTCATTCTTTGCAACTTTTTCATTTGGTTTCTTTGTACGTTGTTTCTCTTTCTTCAAGCCAAGCCCCTCTAAAATTTGAGGAATGTTGTCTATGGTTTGTTTAGAAATTAGCCATTTTCCCCCTTGTTTTTCAAGGGCAATGTCTGGTGCTATTACGAATAGGGCTAACCCGTTATGGTTTACATAATTAATAGAATCTGGAATGGAATCCAGTACCCATTGATAATCTGTGGCATCTAGAATTTGCCTGATTTCTTGTATATATTGCTTTCTTTTTTTTCCTAATAAAACGGATTTCGAAGAAATGAGCAATGCGGCTTTATTTAAGTCAGCATTATTTATAGAGGTGTATTTTTCTAAATGAGCAACTGATGACCTTGGTGTTGCAAATTCGTTTTGAAAAGCATAAGTACAAATAGCTAAACTCAGCACCAAGCCTACCGTTAAAAAAGCAATTTTAAAGTTGATGGCATAAAATAGTTTCATACATTTAATTTAGTCGATAATTTAAACGAAGCTAGAAATAAATCTTCTTCAGTTCAAGCGTATTTTCGTGAGCAAGGTATAAATGACACGCATTTTTATTGCCAAAACACACAATAGAAATGGGGAAATCTGAAATCAAAGGTAAGAGATTTAGTAACTGTCCGGTTTGGTTATATAAATAAATGCTCTCTTCAGATTTAACAACAAACAGCTTTCTATCAGATCCAAAATTATAGTATTGCACTTGCCGAGCTGATGTCTCTGGAAAATCTTTTTCAAAAAGCACATCTCCATCGGCAGAAAGTATGGCCAACCTGTTTATGTCGTTTCTAATAAACACATAATCTTTGCCTTGGCTCTCTTCTATAAGTTCAAATTTAGACTGATCCGATTCTTTAAAAAGTTGATTGCGCGATAACATCTTCCCAGCCATAGAAAATGGTATTACCAACCCATCTTCTGAAACAGTAGTAAATTGGGTGTCATCAAAACTTTCGCCTATTCTAACAAAGAACTTATTGGAAATATTTATGCCAATATCTAAAGGAAACCCTTCTACTTCTTCTCCTCTCCTATTGGTAAGGTGAATTTCACCTTTGGCCATTGGAATTAAAATTCGGTCTTTTCCCCTAACTCTAGTATGAAAGATGTCTTCAGCGAAATTAGAGCCAAACTCATTTGGATTCCAACCCTCTAACATTTTTCCTTCTTTGTTGTACATTCTAAGGTTTCCAAAATGGTCGCTAATTAATATTCGGTAGTTTTTAGACCTATCGTAATCAATTAAATAAACCCTTTTTATGGAGTAATTCAATCGTATAGGATAACCCTCCACTGGATTACCATTTCTATCTACTAAAAACAATGTACTATCAGAGTGGAGTAAGTATTGCAGTTTGTTATTATTATAAAAGTCAATTTGAAATATCTCCCCTTTTAGGGCTACTCCCAACGAGGCTGACCATAGCACATCTCCATTGACACCAATAAGCAGTAAATTGGTTAACGAATCCTGTATAAGTATTTCTTTTTGGCCTGTTTTATGGTTTTTTACAACTTTTGGTTTAATAGCCACTCTATTTGCCAACTGAATGGTTGATACATCGAATACTTTTTGTTCTGCGATTTTCTTAGGAACAGGAGAATAACTTATGTGAAAATTGGTATAATATCTATTATCAAGGTTTGAAATTTGAAAAGCCAGGATGTTAAACTCTTTAAGCGTTGGTGCATTTGTATTAGCCCATTTCTGTAAAGGTTTATTCAGTTTGCTGAACTGCAAATTCCAACTGTATTCTAAATTAGTAACATAGGTGTAATTTGCTTCGGTTAAGGCATTTTTAAAGAATAAGTTCATTCGAACAGATTTACTCCAAACCGATTCGTTTTCTACCTGAACAAGCCAATTTCTTAAGGTTTCTGCTGTATTAGCAATAACTAAGTAGTTATTAAAAACAAGGTAGTAAGTGCTATTAAACCCTTCGAAGCCAAAGTATTTTTTTAATATAGATTCATTATCTATTAGCCTAATTTCTTGTCCGGCATAATTTTCTATGTACAGGCTATCGGATGTTTGGGAGATCTGCTTCTCTGCAATTTTATTAAGATGGTTATATAATCCTGCTACATCGGTAATTTCTGCTATAAATAATTTATTAAGATGATTATTATCTACTGATTGGAGTGTAAGGTGAGCCAGTTCATTTTTAAGGAACTTTACAAATTTTACTCCTTGGTCTTTATCTGAAATTTTATTTTGATGAAGCCTTACCCAATTTAAATACCATTTATTTAAATCGGTTGTCCCAAAATGCTCAACAATGGCTGCATTTTTTGGTATAAGGCTTCTTAAGTCGAATTCAACTGCCTGTTGATCTTTAAAAGTTGAAACCAACGATAAACTACCATTATCATAGGCAAATCCACTGGCAAACAATCCCTTATCACTCAAAGTAATATCAAAAAATATGGAGCCTGCCAATGAAGTTGTTCTCTCTAATCTATTTTTTATACTCAGAAAGCTATTGGCAAAAAGGGGAATTTCGTTGCCATTAATATATAAATTACCATCATCGGTTGCAAAACTCGGGTTACCACTGAGTGATGGATAGCTTCTTATAAAATTGTCTTCAAACTCATTTCTTATATTGCGAACAACATCTTCTATCAAAAAGGCCTCGGCACTAAACACTAAGGTATTTTTATATATGAGATATGATATTTTTGTATCGTTTAAAGCCAGTTCATAAATAGTTTGTGCCTGATATACCCGTTGGCTTCGCTTCAACTGCTTCAACTTTTCAAGGCTTACCAAAAAATTTAAAAACAGATTTTGCGCACTTGCTCCTAATGGAATGTAAAAAGTTAGCCCATAAGTTTGCTGTGAAGTTACATGAGCTGAAATTATTGCATTATGATTACTAAACATTTGGAAAAATTGCCCATCGCCTCCACTCAATGTATCTATGAGTTGCAGATTTTGGTTAATCAAGTCTATTTCTTCAATTTCAGATAGACTTTCCCAAAGGTTTGACTGAACTAAGTTATTCCAAGTAGTAATAATGGAATTACTTTCATAAACAATAGCCGCATTTGAAGTTACTAAATCCCAATGATCGAAGCTTTTTTTACGAGTTAGGTAGCTAAAAACGAAATATGAAGCAACCAAAATAATAGCTCCTATAAAAATAAACTCGGGTTTTTTCACACTCTAAATTATTGATAAACTTCCCAAAAATAGGACACTAGTAGTGCGTTCCCTAATTACCATTACAAATTTATCTGTCTTTTTCCTTTATGCTTCGTTAAAATTATTTGCCGTAGCTATGGCTATGACAAAGAATTTTGCCTGCCTTGCCAGGCAGACCTCGCCTAAAGAAAAAACTCATCATAAATTTTATGCAAAGTTAATTAAGAAACGCACTACTAGTAATTAAGGACACCTCTATTAATTGATTATGTCCTCTGCAAGCAATTAATAGAGGTGTCCTTAAGAATGTATTTTGATTTTGAAAATTTGTATTATTGCTACCGTGGTGTAAAACTAATAGGACGTGAAAGGTGAAGATTTCTTTTTTCAATCGAGAGATAATTTAAAACTACATGGTTATAAATGGGAAGTAGATAAGCCTATTGCAATTATTTGTTTGGCACATGGCATGGGTGAACATATTAAACGGTATAATAAAGTAGCCGAAGCATTTAATGCAAAACAAATATCTGTTTGGGGGTTTGACCAGAGAGGGCATGGGGTATCCGAAGGTAAACAAGGGCACACTCCTTCGATAGAATATATGTTTGATGATATTGAACAACTTTTAATTTTGATTCGAAAACAACACCCTGAACTTCCTGTGATTATTTACGGCCACAGTATGGGAGGCAATCTTTCTCTTAACTTTTTATTACATCGTAATTCCAAAGAAATTTCGTTTGGGGTAATTACCTCTCCCTGGTTACGACTTACCAACCCTCCCAAAGGGTTACAATTAATGCTTGCCAAATTTGGTGCTCGGTTTATACCAGCATTTGCTCAACCAAACGGGCTTGATGTAAAAGACATTTCAAGCGTAAATGAAGAGCAAGAAGGGTATGCCAACGACCCACTTAACCACGATAAAATTACGGCTGGCCTTTTTATGGAGATTAATAAAATGGGAGAGAAAGCCATTGAAATAGCCAACACACTAAAAACCCCCATACTTTTAACCCACGGAACAGCAGATAATATTACTTCACCTAAAGCATCGGAGGCATTTGCCAAAGAAGCCCCAACTGATAAAGTAGAATTAAAATTTTGGAACGGCCTGCGCCATGAAACCCATAATGAGCATAATAAGGAAGAGGTAATTAATTTTTATGTTAATTGGGTGGTGGAAAAAATAAAAGAGTTGCTCTAGCCTGAATAATATTAACCTATCATATAACTAACACCCAACAACATCGTCATTATCGAGCGCCCGCCTCCCGAAGTTGTACGGAGGGCAGGTTAGACTCGGTAATCTTTAGGCTCAACCGAGCCCATTTTTCAGAAATCGCTACCTTGGTTGGCTAGCCGATAAAGGTTGTCTCTGGTTTTACACCAGAAAATGATGCGCTAAGGCTGTAGCTGCTACACCTATCATCATATACCTTAAATCCGCAAGGAAAAGCTATTACATGTAGTTAGCTGAATAGTAACCAAAGTTCCTTGCGGATTTAAGGTAATAGCATTTCGTTTTTCTCCTACTCACTACTTATAGTGATTTTTCACTATCACGGTTTATGGTGATGCATGCCTATAATACGACCTTTAACTTTGTATGAAATAACAAATACCAACTGCAAACGGTAAGCTAATTAATTGTTTAACTATAGTACCTCCACCAATGAAAAAAAAGCTTCAGAATTATCCATTAGTGGCTTGTATTATTTTAATAACATTTTTTATCGGGCATCAAACGCATGCACAACGGTACCCAGCAGTTCTTGACCCTACAATAATACCGTTTAACGGTACCAATGGGTTTAAAGTACCAGGGTTGGATTCAGCTCACAAATTGGGAAATGAAGTACAATTTGTAGGAGATATTAATAATGACGGTATCGAAGATTTTGCTGTTGGGAACGGCAATGAAACTGTAGGTGCTTTGAATCTGGCAGGAAGAGCCTTTATAATTTTTGGATCTGCTTCTGCTTTTCCAACCCCTTTCGATCTTACTACACTGGATGGCACCAATGGGTTTGTAGTTGAAGCTGTTGCCGCTAGCGAAAGACGAGGTTCTACAATTGCTGGTCCAGGGGATATAAATGGTGATGGGATAGATGATTTAATCATTGGCTCTAGTAACGCTAGTGCAGATGAAATAGTAGTATATGGCACTACTAGTTTTCCTGCTTTGATTACGGCCAATGATATTAATGGCACCAATGGTTTTTTAATTGATACACCCGGAAGCAAACAGGTGGCTGCTTTAGGCGATGTAAATGGCGATGGAATTAGTGATTTCATTATTGGAACCCCTCATTGGTCAGGACAATCCTGGGTTATATTTGGGCGCTCCAGCAACTATCCCGCACTACTGGATATTTCGTGGCTAGACGGCACCAATGGGTTTAGAATCGGTGATTTTGCAGGTTCCAGACCGGCTTATTTTGTAGGAGGTGCAGGAGATATTAATAACGATGGCTATAACGACATGCTCATTGGAAACTGGGCATCTATTGCGCCAAATGAAATTAGCTATGCATTATTTGGAAAAAACACTCCTTTTGATGCACTCGTAGATATTACGGCAGTTGATGGAACCGATGGGTTTCTTATTGATAATCAGGGAAATTTCTTCCTGACGTATGCTGGTCCCATAGGTGATATTAATGATGATGGTATTGATGATTGTTTTTCAGAAAATAATATAATATTAGGCTCTGCAATGGCTTTTCCGGATAGCTTATTTATGAACAACCTGAATGGCTCTAATGGGTTTGTTTTGCAAAATCATGTTCAGAGCGTAGCTCCTGCTGGAGACTTAAACTTGGATGGAGTAGATGATTTTATTGTGGCTTCCAATGATTATTATGTCGTTTATGGAACAACAGGAGGATTTGCAGCCACCTTTAATTCTTCTATACTGGATGGTACTAATGGGTTTCAAATTCCTAATGTTAATGGTTCAGGTATTGGTGGAAGATCTATTGACGGGGGTAAAGATATAAATGGAGACGGGCTATCTGATTTTATTTTTGGAGATTTGGGAGGTGGTGCAAGTAGTACCGGGCTGGTGTATGTAGTATTTGGAGGTGATTTTGTTGCCCCAACCATTACCTGCCTGGCCAATCAGGATTTATGCTACGGCACAGCAGTAATGCCGGATTACACCAGCCTTGCAACCGTTACAGATACTGAAGACCCTAACCCTTTGGTTACCCAAAGCCCCACAGCAGGTGCTGCTATTACAGGCGGCACAAGCTCCGTTATTGTTACCCTAACCGCTACCGATGCCAGTGGCAATATAAGTAGCTGTGCATTCACGGTTAATCTGGTAGATACCGTTGCTCCAGTTATAGATTGTACACCCACAGCACCAATTACAGTAGGTGCCACTATTGATGATTACACAGGGCTAATTACCTCTGTAACTGATAATTGTGATCCAAATCCTGCCATTACACAAGCGCCACCGCCAGGGTCTCCTTTTGTAAACGGCATGACCATTACCCTGACAGTTACGGATGCCAGAGGCAATTCTAGCTATTGTGAATATATTATTAATGTAGATACACCTCCCACCATCACCTGCCCCGGCAACCAGGAGTTAACTTGTACTGATACCGTAATACCCGATTACACTGGCTTGGCCACGGCTACCGATACCGAAGACCCTAACCCTACTATTACCCAAAGTCCGGTAGCAGGTTCTGTTTTTGTTGACGGTATGACCATTACCCTAACCGCTACCGATGCTAGTGGCAATGCAAGTAGCTGTACGTTTACGGTTAACGAACTTGCAGATGTAACCGCACCTGTTCCTGATCTTACAACCCTGACAGCTATTACTGCTGAATGTTCGGTAACAACATTAACACCCCCAACAGCAACAGATAATTGTTCGGCAACTGTTACGGTAACCAATAATGCCACTTTACCTATAACCACATCAGGTACAACCACCATAACTTGGACGTATGATGATGGCAACGGAAATACAGCCACCCAAACCCAGGATGTGATTATTGCAGATACCGAGAATCCTATTATTACCACCTGCCCTGCTAACCAATCGCTTGCCTTTGGTGCAGTAATACCCGACTATACAGGTTTGGCAACTGCCACTGATAATTGTGGTAGCCCCGCCATTACGCAAATCCCTGCCGTAGGTACTGCTTTTACAGATGGTATGACAATAACATTAAC
>CAZZML010000103.1:0-9054 GCA_964654735.1 uncultured Roseivirgaceae bacterium
TTGACTGGCAGACACTTAAAATGCTCATAACAAATATTCATGAATTAATCAGGTGTAAATATTTTATATAAAAAAGATAAAAAAACCGTTACTTTGGTAAAAGTAAAAATTATACCCCTTGAAGAGAAGAGAGATATTACAGAAGTTGGCTTTAACTGTTCCTGTAGGAATGATGTTTCCATCACTACTAAACTCTTGTGCACCTAAAGACCCGCCACTACAACCAGTTTACGATGGAAAGGTAATTATTATTGGTGCAGGTGCAGCAGGCTTACATGCTGCTCAACTTATTAAAAATCAAAATGTTAGCGTTGAAATTTTTGAAGCATCTAATCTTTATGGCGGAAGAGTTAAGATCAACGACTCTTTTTTCGATTTTCCGCAAGAGCAAGGTGCAGATTATGTGTATGGAGATTCCAATATTTGGTATAATGGCATAAAAGATAAGGGAATAACATTAGAGGAAATACCCAAGAAGGGCTCTTTTGTAATGGATGGAGTACCTGCTTTTGAATCTGATCTTATTGCACAGCCTGATAATGATTTTATTAATGCTCAAAATTTTGTTTCTAATCTTATAAATTATAATGGCCCTGACTTAACCTTGCAAAATGCTGTAGTAAGTGCTCTAGTTGCACAAAGAGCCCACCATGTTGTTGAAGGGCAAGTGGCAACTCCAACAGGAGCAACCTATAATAATGTAAGCGTTAAAGGTCTATCTGATAATTTAAAAAATTGGGATGGAGGAGAAGGCAGATATTTTAGCACCAACCAATCCTTAGTACAAGTGTTAGGTAGTTTGTATAACGATGTATTATCTCTTATAAAATTTAATACACCCATTACTCAAATTGATTACTCTGACCCTAGTAAAATTGTATTAACTGATGGCGAAGGCAATACACACGAATGTACTCGAATCATCATCACTGTGCCATTGGCTGTTCTAAAATCAGATGCTATTACTTTTTCTCCAAGTCTTCCTATATTAAATACTTCGGCTTGGAATAGAATAGGCATGTCGGGTGGCATTAAAGTTACTCTGAGTTTTCACTCCAATTTTTGGGATAAGTCTTCAACCTCGATTTATACGGAAGGTTATGCACGCGAATATTATGTACCTGGAATTGTTAGAACAAATTCGAATCGAGTTTTAACAGCTCTAATTGTAGGAGATCAAGCAGATGCATTGATAGGTAAATCTGATGAAGAAATAATTCAATTACTGCTTGCAGATTTAGATGCTATTTATCCTGCACAAGGAGGCAAGGCGAGTAAAGAATTTAATGAAGCCGATAGCTATATTTTTGATTGGAGTAAACAAGAGTATATAAAAGGTGCCCAATCTTACCCATTGGTAAGTGGTACCGGAGCTGCTGCTCAAATGGCTACGCCTATTCAGGATAGAATATTTTGGGCTGGAGAAGCCACAGCACTTAATGGCAATAATGCAACTGTACAGGGAGCGATGGAATCTGCCGATAGAGCCGCTTTGGAATTATTTGGCATAATTCTAGAAAGTTAGGCCAATGGATTTAAACTTATTTTTTACCCCTGTAGATGAGCAAATAGCAGATAAAATATCTTCAATTAGTTCTTTTTATAAAGGAATTAATGTAAACACAGGCAAATTATCTGAATTGGAAGGACATACGATCGCCCTTTTAGGAATTAACTCTTACCAAAATAAGAATTCAAAAACCGGGATTGCCAAAGGTGCAGATATTATAAGAGAAAAACTTTATAACTTAAAAAGGGGTGAGGGTGCTCACAATATTATAGATTTAGGCAACTTAAACCCAGGCGTTGATTTAGACGAAACCTACGGCAGACTAAAAGAAGTTTGCGAGTATTTAATAAGAAACGGTGTTTTACCTGTAATTATTGGAGGAGCTCACAACTTGGACTATGGGCAGTTTATGGCTTATGAAGGGTTAGAGAAATTAATAACGGTACTCAATGTAGATGCTTTTTTGGATATGGAAGAATCTGAACTTCCTGAAAAAACCCATATTCACAATATGTTGGTACACGAGCCAAATTATTTGTTCCATTATAGCCATCTGGCTTATCAATCTTATCTCATCGAAAAAACCTCCATTAACGTATTAGAAAGGTTGTATTTCGAAACCTATCGTGTTGGGCACTTAAGAGAGTTATTAAAAGATATGGAACCTATCATTCGAGAAGCAGATATGCTAAGCTTTGATATTTCGGCTATTCGATCGGCAGATGCACCAGGCAGTAATAATGCGCAGCCATTTGGGCTAACTGGCGAAGAAGCTTGCCAAATATGTTGGTATGCAGGTCAAAATGAGAAATTGAGCTCAGCCGGATTTTATGAGTATGACCCTACTTTGGATGATCGCACTTACAAAACTGCTTCTGTTATAGCCACAATGATTTGGTATTTTTTAGAAGGCGTAAACCATCGAAAAGGAGAGTCTTCAAATAATACTGAAAACTACCTGAAATATGTAGTTGAAATGCATAGTGGCAACCCGGCTTCCATCCTATTTTATAAGAGTACAGTTAGTGAAAGATGGTGGATGGAAATTCCGTTGGAAGATAAATCAGCAGCTACCTTCGGGAGAAATAGTTTAGCTCCCTGCAGCTACACCGATTATGAAACAGCTTCAAAGGGAGAAGTGCCCGATAGGTATGTAAATATGTTAGCCAGACTTAACTAATTTATCTCATGGGAACCTATTAAGGATGTTATCGTTATAACCTGAATTCAACCACATTTAGTATGAAGTATTTAGTGTCTATATTTTTCCTTTCCAGTTTATTTTCTGCCTGCACACAAGAGCCAACAGCCCAAGACATTTTAGCAAAAGCAATTCAGGCTCATGGTGGAGACAAGATTTACAATTTAAATGTATCGTTCGATTTTAGAGATAAACATTATAAAGGAGAATACAATCAGGGACAATATAAACTGGCTCGTTACTTTTCTGATTCTTTAGATAACAGGTATGTTGACATTCTTACCAATGAAGGTTTTGAGCGTAAAATAAATGACTCGCTTGTAAGTGTAACAGACAAATGGGCGGGCAAATATTCAAATTCAATCAATTCCGTATTTTACTTTTTTAGATTACCCTTTAATTTAAATGATGAAGCCGTAATTCTTACCAATTTAGGCAAAGGGAAGATTGAAGGCAAAGACTATTACAAAATAAAAGTTACATTTGGTAAAGAAGGCGGTGGCGAAGATTTTGACGATATTTTCGTTTATTGGTTTAATACAGAAACTTACATACTAGACTACTTAGCCTATGAATATACCACCGAGGGTGGTGGAAAGCGTTTTAGAAAGGCCTTTAATCAGCGAGATGAAAATGGTTGGTTAATGAGCGACTATATTAATTATAAACCTAAAGATATAAATGTAGATATTGCGGATTATGATACTTACTTTGACGAAAGCGGCTTTAAAAAATTATCTGAAATTGTAAATAAAAACGTAGAAGTAGGCTATAATTAATCCTTTACTATTTTCTGCTCCATTTTAAGCGATTTTGAAAGAGGCAACCCTATTAATATTCGATAGAATAACGCCCAATATTTAGGTTTAATAATAGATGTTAACCCATACCTCAGAATAAACAACAACCTTAATAATTGGTAGCTCAAATACCCTTGGTGTTTACGAATTACATAAAACATAGATGTTTTAAGTTCAAGCTTTGTGGCTACTGAACTAGGCATACTCTTTCCCTGGTAGTGAACGTATTTTGCTTTAGGCACAAAATAAGTTGCTTTACCTGCTTTTAGTAAACGATAACTAAGATCGCTTTCTTCGAAGAATAAAAATATATTGGTATCAAACCCTCCTGCGTCATTAAAATCAGTTGCTCTGCAAAACATAAAACTCCCATTTACATAATTTACTGCCACCGGGTTTTTGTATTCCTTTGTTCTATTTGGGCATTTTTTAGAGTTTATCAATTCTAAAAAAGCACTTCCCAACACTTCTCTTGTTAAAGAAACAAAATGATCGAAACTAACTTTTGGAGTAAGGGTTTCGTCTAAAATTTGAGGTCCGCAAAGAGCTGTTTCAGTATGCGCATCCATATAGTTCTTTAGTATATGGAGACAATCATTTTGGAGAATAGTATCATTATTAACAAAAGCATAATAGGTTGAATTCAGGTGCTGTACACCCATCATATTACCTCCACCAAAACCTGTATTTATCATGCTTCTTACGAGCACAATTCGGCTATCTTCAATCTGATCGATGCCAATTGACAGTTGCTGAAAATCCTCTTGCTGAGAAGCATTATCAACAATAACTATTCTAATATCAAGAGAAGGATCGGTGTTTTTAAGAACAGATTTTACACTGGCAATTGTTAAGTCAGCATTATTATAATTGATAATTACTACACCAATATCAAATTTATTTTCCTCCATTTACTGCACCTCCAATTGTGAAACAAGCGATTCAAAATTTAAGCTTTCCCAATTCGTAGAAATATCGTGGGTGCTCATTACCTTATCCATAATTTTTTGCTGTAGCCTTCCTTTTTCCATCGCTTCTGAGTAGCTGATAGAGTCGTTGAATGTTACCATAGAATATTGAGGAATCCATTTTTCTGGATATAGTTCATTGATGTGGGCTTCAATTCTTTTCCGGAGCAAGAAATTTTCATCTGCTACCTTGTCGCGCATTTCAATAAAGTTTTCTAAAGCCAAATCAGCAATAGCATTCGCATTTTGAGGTCTGGAAATGTTAAATTCTTTAAATATTGTTCCCCAATCATCTCCAAATTTTTCAATGGTTTGGTTCAACTCAAAACAATCTTCAAACCCACAGTTCATTCCTTGTCCATAAAAAGGAACTACAGCATGTGCTGCATCTCCTAATAGCATGGCGTTATTTTTAATCCAAGGGCAGCTTTTTACCGTAACTAACGAAGAAGCAGGATTCGCTCTAAAATCATCTAATAAAGTTGGCATATACTCCAAAGCATCTGGAAACACCTCTCTAAAAAAACTGAGGATTTCTTCATCCGTATTCAAATTTTCAAAAGCGTATCCGTCTCCCTCAAAGGGTAAAAATAGAGTTACGGTAAAACTGCCATTTAAATTGGGTAAGGCAATTAACATATACTCGCCTCTGGGCCAAATATGTAGCCCGTTCTTATCTATGGCAAAATCACCTGTTGCAGTTGCCGGAATAACCAACTCTTTATAACCATGTGGAATATAGCTCTGTGAATACGTAAATCTGTCTTGTTTTTGCATAGCAGAACGCACAGCGGAAAAAGCCCCATCGGCACCAAAAATTAAATCTGATTGAATGACAGAGTCAATTTCTCCATCATTCAAACTAAGGCATGTCTCCTCAAGGTTAACATCTAAACACTTATGCTCAAATTTAAAATGGGCGCCAAGTTCCTCTGCCTTGTTCATCAACAAGGCATTAAGCCCTCCACGTGAAATGGAGTTAATGGCCTGCCCTTCTTTGCCATACCGCTGAAAAGTAATTTCCCCGGCTTTGTCGTGCATAATTCTCCCTTTCATAGGAATTATCATTTGGAGTAATTCCTCTTCCAGTCCTACTTCTTTCAAGGGTTTCCAACCTCTGTCGCTTAAGGCAAGGTTAATAGATTTACCAGCTGAAATATCAGCTTTTCGCAAATCTTGTCTTCGCTCAAACACCGTAACTTTATGGCCTTGTTTTCGCAAATAAATGGCCAATAGCGAGCCAACTAAACCTGCTCCAACAATGCTTATCTTCTTTTGCTGCATTACCCTATTGCTTTTCTTAATAACTGAACAAATGTAAACACATCGGTAAACCGATTGTACAAAGGCGTAGGTGCCACTCGAATTACTCCTGCTTGTCCTTCAGTCAAATTTGGTTCTCGCCAATCGGTCACTACCCCTTGTTCTGCCAAGGCATCGAACACTTCGCGCCCATTATTTACTAAGGAAATAGATAACTGTGCCCCTCTTTGGCTAGGGTCATTGGGTGTTAAAATAAGTATTTCATCTCTGCTAAAAGTATCATTTAATAGAAACTCTAAGTAGCCTGTAAGCAATACACTTTTGGTTCTCATCTGTTCAAATCCTGCATTATCTACCACTTCAAGCGAAGCAAGCAAAGCCGCAGTGGTAAGCACATTTGCATTACTCAATTGCCAACCATCAGCACCCGCCATAGGTAGAAAGCCTTTCTTCATTAGAAAACGCTCTTCTTCATTATGACCCCACCAACCTGCAAATCGTGGCAAGTTGGGGTTATTGGCATGCTTGCTATGCACAAAAGCTCCTGCCACACTGCCTGGCCCTGAATTAAGGTATTTATAATGACACCAAACCGCAAAATCCACTTGGTGGTCGTGCAAAGCCAATGGAGCATTACCAGCAGCATGTGCCAAATCAAAGCCTACAATTGCTCCTACCTTATGACCTGCTGTAGTAATAGCTTCAATATCAAATAATTGCCCAGTAAAATATTGCACGCCACTAAACATTACTAATGCCAACTGAGAAGCATTATGTTCAATTGCCTCTACAATATCTTCCGTTCTAATAGTGCTTTCTCCTTCTCTGGGAGCTAACTCAATAATGGCACCCTCAGGATTAAACCCATGAAACTTAACCTGACTTTCCAACGCATATTGATCTGAAGGAAATGCGCCCGCCTCCGTAATTATTTTAAAGCGATTTACTGTTGGTCTGTAAAACGACACCATTAACAAATGAAGATTGGTGGTGAGGCTGTTCATTGATACCACTTCTTTGGGCTTTGCTCCTACAATTTTCGCCAGGCTTTCTTTGGAAAACTTATGGTAATGAAACCATGGTCTTTCCCCTTCAAAATGCCCTTCAACTCCTCGTTCTTTCCACAGTTCTAACTCTTGGTTGATGAATTTGGCGGTTTCCTTGGGTTGAAGCCCTAAAGAATTTCCCGTAAAATAAAGAGTCTCCTTGCCCTTATATTTGGGTATATAAAATTCGTTTCTAAATAAATTTAGAGGGTCTTTAGCATCTAAGGATTGAGCGTATTCTTGCGAGTTAATAAATTGCATATATTTATTCTAAAATCTTAAAAAATCAGTGAAGGGAAAGACGTAGATGTAATGTTTGTAAAATAAAGAAAGCGTCAATGCGAAAAAACTTAAATCAAACTTACAAAGCTTAGATAAGTATGTAGTTTTTGCGGCATTCTCATTCGTAAATATAGATTGCCACAAATTTTTGAAACTAAAAATTTTCGCAATGACGTCATTCGTTGCACAATACACTGTTGAGATTGCTTCGTTCCTCGCAATGATGTCATCTTTTGAGATTTCCATTCTATCAAAATAATTCCAACTGATCTTTATTCAAAGCACCTTCGTGTTCCAATAGCCATTTCTTTTTATCGAGCCCACCAGCATAACCTACCAAATCGCTATTGGTGCCAATAACCCTGTGGCAAGGCACAATAATAGCAATAGGGTTTTTGCCATTGGCAGATGCCGCAGCTCTTATCGCTTTTTCATCTCCAAGTTGTTGTGCCATTTTTAAATAAGTTGTGGTGGTTCCGTACGGAATGTTCTGAAGCTCTTCCCAAACGCTCATTTGAAAATCAGTGCCATGTAACGAAAGAGGCACAGTAAAAAACATGCGTTTATCAACAAAATACTCCTGTAGTTCCTGAGCACACTGGTTTAAAATAGGGTTGGTAGTTTCAGTTGGCACATTCTCCAGCCAACTAAACTGAGCTACTGTTATCCCCTTGGCACCTGCTTCTAGCAAGATGTTACCTAAGGGCGAAACTGTCATTAGCTGTTCCATTATACAAACATTTCTGCTTTTAAATTGAGCCAATTTAGGGCATTGCTACCCAATAATTTTTCCTCTACCGATTGGTTAAATCCACTTGTTTTAATCAACTCTCCCGGCTTGTGTTCCCCCAATGGGAAAGGGTAATCCGAGCCCAAAGTAATTTTGTCTTCGCCCATTAAATCTACCAAGTAATTAAGCATAGTTTTATCATGCACTAAGGAGTCTAAATAAAACTTGCCTAAATACTCACGTGGATTAACGTCATTATCTACTGCACAAAGGTCTGGTCGAACATTAAAACCATGCTCTATGCGGCCCACCGTAGCAGGAAAAGAGCCTCCTCCATGGGCAAATGCAATTCTTAAATTTGGTAAACGCTCTATTACACCGCCAAATATCATCGAAGAAATGGCCAACGATGTTTCGGCTGGCATGCCCACTAGCCAGGGAAGCCAGTATTTGGGCATATTATCCTTGCCCATCATATCCCAAGGGTGAATAAACACCGCAGCACCTAAATCTTGAGCTGCCTCCAATACAGTAAAAACTTCCGGAGCATCTAAATTCCAATTATTAATATGCGTGCCAATTTGAATGCCTGCCATTCCAAGTTCGGTCATGCAACGCTCCAATTCTTGAATGGCCAGTTTAGGAGATTGCATCGGCAAGGTTGCCAATCCAATAAATCGCTTTGGGTATTTTTTTACGATGCCAGCAATATGGTCGTTTAGCAACATTGAAAGGTCTAAGGTGTGCTCAGGCTTGGCCCAATAGCTAAACATAACTGGCACGGTTGATAGCACCTGAACTGTAACCTGATCTCTATCACAATCTTTCATGCGAGCCTCCGGGCTCCACGTGTTTTCTTGCACTTCCCTAAAAAAACGATCGTCCATCATCATTCTGGCCGCACAAGGCTTGTGGTGTTCTAATCGTATAAAACCACCATAACCGTACTTCTCTTTTAGGTCAGGCCAGTTTTCAGGTAAAATATGTGTATGAATATCTACACTAAGTGAATGAGTATTACACATTAAAGGATATTTCTATTAATTAATTCGCATCAAAATTAACAGAGTTTTTCAAAGTCAATATAAATTTTTGAATCACTATCATGATAATGAAAAGACATTTAGAGTAGGATTTGGAAAACTCTGTTAACCCTATGGAAACAAATATAATAAATAATATGCTTCGTTAATTTTTCAGGCTAAGTTCTAACTAGAACAGCATTTTTGTATTATCTAAAAAGGACATGTTGCT
>CAZZML010000104.1:0-9051 GCA_964654735.1 uncultured Roseivirgaceae bacterium
CTGGCAGACACTTAAAATGCTCATAACAAATATTCATGAATTAATCAGGTTAAGCCTAACACACTCACATAATCTGAAATAGTTTTATTTTCATTATCGATGCTACAACCCATTCTGGTAAATGATATGCCCAATGCAATAAGCAATACTGGCAACCCCAGTACGACATTACCAATTAGCATAAACACGCTACCAGCTACTAAACCTACATAGCCTAAGTAGGTGAAATTAGATGGAAAATAAGAACCTTGATCGAAATGCATGCCCTAAATTAATATTCAAAGTTTCCAAAATAAGAACTAATGGTCAATTTTTTAGACTCTGCTGCTTCCACCCTACCCACAATTTGAGCCTCCACACCAAAGCTGTTAGAAATAGAGGTAATCTCTTCTGCATATTCTTCATTTACATAAAGCTCCATTCGGTGACCCATATTAAATACCTTATACATTTCTTGCCAGCTAGTGCCACTTTCTTCTTGGATAATTTTAAAAAGCGGAGGAATTTCAAATAAGTTATCCTTTATTATATGAACATCACCTGCGAAGTGAAGCACTTTAGTTTGGGCTCCTCCACTGCAATGTATCATTCCATCAATATGGCTTCTATGGTTCTTTAGAACTTCGGCTATAATCGGTGCGTAAGTTCGAGTTGGAGAAAGCACTAATTTACCTGCATCCAAAGGAGTTCCTTCAACAGCATCCGTTAATTTGTACTTACCACTAAACACTAGGTCATCCGGTACTTGTGGGTCGAATGCCTCAGGGTATTTAGCTGCATAGCTATGGTTAAACACATCGTGGCGGGCGGAAGTTAGCCCATTGCTGCCCATGCCTCCATTATACTCCGTTTCGTAGGTTGCTTGGCCGTATGACGAAAGGCCAATAATTACATTGCCCGGTTTAATCTTGTTTTCAATTACTTGGCTTCTTTTCATACGAGCAGTTACGGTACTATCCACAATAATGGTGCGGGTTAAATCACCTACATCAGCGGTTTCTCCACCCGTGCTAATAATGTTCATCCCGTTGTTTCGAAGCATTTCTAATACTTCTTCAGTGCCATTAATAATGGCGCCAATAACCTCCCCAGGAATTAGGTTTTTATTACGGCCAATGGTAGAAGAAAGCAAAATATTATCGGTGACACCCACACAAAGTAGGTCATCGGTATTCATAATAACGGCATCTTGTGCAATGCCTTTCCAAACGGATAAGTCTCCCGTTTCTTTCCAATACATATAGGCTAGCGAAGACTTGGTGCCGGCACCGTCTGCGTGCATTATATTGCAATAAAGCTCATCTTGACCAATGTAATCCTCTACAATTTTGCAAAATGCATTGGGATAAAGCCCTTTGTCAATATTTTTAATTGCATTATGAACGTCCTCTTTATCGGCAGATACGCCTCTTTGCATGTATTTATTGCTCATAGTGCAAAGATAGGGAAAGGTATTACATCGTCATTCCTGCGTAGGCAGGAATCTGTTAATATTTAAAATTGACATTGGAAGGCAACAAGGTCATTTATCGCCTCGGTAGAGGCGAGAGATTACCGGGTCCTGCCCTCCGTACAACTTCGGGAGGCGGGCGTCCGGTAATGACGCTCTTAGATGCTAATTATCCGAATCACTATCGTCATCATCAAAGTATTTGTCCTCGTCAAAATCATCAGTAGAGGCGGGGCTTGTTTCTGATTCTGTGACAGTAGTTGATTTATTTATTTTAGTTACTTTGAATTCGGTACGTCTGTTTTTTTGGCGACCCTCAGGATTATCTGAACCATCAGGGTTGGTGTTTCTTGCAATGGGGTGAGATTCTCCATACCCTTTAGCTGTAATTCTACTTCTATCAATACCAGCCGTTACCATATAATCAACAGCACTTTCTGCCCTACGTTGCGACAGTCTTTGGTTATACGATTCTGTATCTACACTATCTGTATGTGAGCTAAGCTCAATGCTTATTTCAGGATTATCGTATAAAATATCTACCAACTTATCTAGCTCTTGAGCTGCATCTGCTCTAATATTCCATTTTGCAAAATCATAATAAATATTTTCGAGTACGATGGATTTATCAAGTATAATAGGCTCTAAATACATTAAAGTATCAAATGTTATATTGGTAACAAGTTTAGTTAATTCTTCTTGAGGGATTGACCGTCCAATGGTGGTATAATCAAGCCTGGTAACATAATATTTTTGTTTTTCTTGCCCTTCCTTTTCGGCCATTAAAATATAATTCTCATTTTCATAGACTCTAAAGTTGAAGTTACCACCATCGTCTGTCACCACTTCGTCTAACACATTATCATTAAAATCTACCAATGATACTCTTACATTTGGCAGGATAAGTGTTGAATCTAGCTCATCATGTGTAAGGGTAAGGCCGTGTAAAAAATAGTTAACTGTTTTTAGGTTGGGGTCTTCGTTTACGAAGGTATAAATATCATCATCTCCTCTTCCTTCAGGTCGGTTAGAAGTGAAAAAACCTCGATCTGCTTTAAATAAGTACATACCAAAATCATCACTTGAGGTATTCACGGGTCGTCCTAAGTTCTGAACATATACCTCTCCACTTTTTCTGCTTGCCACAAATAAATCGAGCCCACCAAATCCCGGGTGACCCGTAGAAGAAAAATACAGTTTACCATCATCGGCTATGTAAGGAAACACTTCATCTCCGGGTGTATTAATGGGTGTTCCTAAGTTTTTAACCTTACTAAACCTGCCTCTGCTGCTCATGCGAGCTGAGTATAAATCTATCCCTCCTTGAGCTTTGGAATTTTTTCGGTTACTAGCAAAATAAATAGTTCGCCCATCTCTGCTAAAAGCAGGAGAGGAATCCCAAGCATCCTGTTTACTTATGGGTAAAATTCTAGGCTCTGACCAGGCATTATTTCTATACCTCGAAATATATAAATTTACTTCTGCTGCTCCTTTTCGCTTACCGGTATTTCCCTTTGCAAACACCATTGTTTTGCCATCGGGTGAAAAGGTGATGGAGCCATTATTGGCATTTACATCATTTATTATTTCTGGTAACTTGGCAAGTGTAGTGGTATCAACCCTAGCTCCTTTAGTTTTTACTTTATAAATATCTGTAAAGCCAGTTCCTGTGGCTTTATATACCTTATTACTTTGGCGGTTACTTGTAAAGTATAGCTCACCATTTTTATACACAGGGCTATACTCTGCATGCATAGTGTTAATAACTTTTAAATTTTTTACTTTATAAAAATTCTTAGAACCTGTAATCTCGCTTAACTGAACTAAGTTATCCAATTCAATTTGAGCCAAGTCAATCATATCATCGTCTTTAGATACCTTTATAAAGGCATTTAATTGCTGTTCTGCTTTTGCGTAATCTCCTACTTCTTTGTAGCCAAAAGCTAGATAGTAATATGAAATTGGGTTTTTGTATCTGTTCTTAATTGCAGCTTCATAATAAGGAATTCCTTGCTTTAACCTGTTTGAAAGTCGATAGGCTTCTGCAATTTTAAAATTAGCTTTAGCAGCATGTTTTGGTGACTTGAGCTTGCCTTTGTACTTGGCAATAGCCACCTCATACTCCCCACGTTTGTATTTTTTATCCGCTTTTTTTATGCCTTGCGCTTGCGTAAAAAATACAGCCACACTAAAAAGAACACTTAAAATTATTCTCATCATTTAAAAATATCTTTTGAGCCAAGAGTTACTTGCCGAAACCATCCAACCCGAATTAAAATCACCAACGGTTTCGACTAAATTATTAAACGTTTTTGTTTCTGCCGAAATCACGCCTTCATTTACCTTAGATTTTATAGCTGATAGAGATTCTATGTAAAGTTTATCATCAATATAAAACGCAATTTGGGTACGATCCATAAAATTAAGACTAAACTTATTTCCAATATGTTTTATTTGGCTTACCGAAGAATCGATTGAGCAGCCTGTAGCCATATTATAGCCTTCGTCAACTGCAATAACAATAAACCTACGATGCAATATTTGAAAGGAGCTCTGCAACCTGGCACCATGAGCACTCCACCCATCACAAAACGCAGTAAGCTGTTCGGCAATCGCATCGTGTTCGGCTAATGTCAAATCTCGATTTGATTGATAAACCCAAACACGGGCAGATTCTGGCAATTGGTTAAAGGGTAAAAACATAACTAAGTAAAAACGGTTGTAATTTAAATAGGTTTACGTTTCTCAAATATATTACATCGTATGATGTAATTCGGTTTTAATTTCGTCTTTATTGCCTAATAAGATATGTTAAATGATGATTTCAAGAGTTAGGGCTATCATTTAATTGATTATAGCTATTTTCAAGCTCTTCCCAATAACCTTTACACATTCCTTTGAATACAACATATAAACCTTCTATTGCTAATTTTTTGATAGTACTTCTATTATTAAGACTGCTAACAATGCTTTCAATTAACCACTCTTCATCAAATCCTGACCATTCTCCTGAAACACTCAATAAATTCGAGTAAAGTATTGGGAAAACTTCATGCTTATTAATCTGAATTACTTCTTCAAAACTGTACGGACTTTCGATTATTTTTAGCGCAATATGTTTGAAGTCAGATTTTTGAAGTTGCGTGTCCAAATAAAATACAGACAAGGCAATCCAAATAGGTTTTCGCTCTTCAATGTTAATTGATGCTTCCATTTAAAAGCTTACACCACTGATATAAATAATTAAAAACAAGACTTCTTTCTTAGTATAATATTGGCTATAAATCTTCTGCCTTAGCTATTAGTTCAGCTAAATCAAATACTTTAATATCCGACTCTTTATCTTTTGCTTTAACTCCATCTGCTAGCATAGTGAGGCAAAATGGACATGCTGAGGCAATAATATTAGCTCCGGTTTCAATGGCTTCTTCTGTGCGTTCTACATTTATTTCTTTAGCTCCAGGCTCAGAATCCTTGAACATTTGAGCACCACCAGCTCCGCAGCAAAGCCCATTGGTTTTGCAACGTTTCATTTCAACCAGCTCCACATCTAATGCTTCCAATACTCTTCTTGGAGCTTCATACACATTATTAGATCTGCCTAAATAGCAGGAATCGTGGTAGGTGATTTTCTGTCCATCAAATGGGTTGCCATCCGCAGGCTTTACTTTGCCTTCATCAATCAATTGCTGTAAAAAAGTAGAATGATGAATGACTTCATAATTACCACCAAGCTCGGGGTATTCGTTTTTTAGAGTGTTAAAGCAATGAGGGCAAGCTGTCACAATCTTCTTCACATTATAGCCGTCCAGCACTTGTATGTTCGACATAGCTTGCATCTGGAAAAGGAATTCATTCCCTGCTCTTCGAGCGGGATCTCCTGTACAAGACTCTTCTTGCCCAAGTACGGCAAAAGAAATGCCCACTTTGTTTAATATTTTCACAAAGGCTTTGGTTACGCTCTTGTAGCGGTCGTCAAACGAACCGGCACAACCTACCCAAAATAGAATTTCAGGACTTTCACCCTTGGCATTCATCTCGGCCATTGTTGGAATTATATTTTTACTATCTGACATATTGGTTTAAAATTTAGAACTGTAAACTAAAAAAACATATTTACGAATTAAGATTTACGGGTTACGGTGCTACTATTTTGATTTTGTTTTAGGGTAGTTATGGATTTCACTAATATAGCTAATAGCTGATCGCCTTCTTTATATACTTCTTTCCATTTTGGATTTAGATTTGTTGATAATTCAGTAATTAGTTCATTAAAAAAAAGTGCCTCATCTAACTCCTCTTCAACAATTTTAAGTTTGTTAATAAAATCTTTGGTTGATTTTGCTCTACAAGCAGCTCTGTAATTAGCTCCAACAGAACTTGAACAGCGAATTAATTGTCTTTTATAATCCACAAACTCAATCGGTAAAGCTTGACAAAGTCTGAAGTTCTCAATGGCAAAATTCTTAGTCCTTCTCTTTAGTTCTTCCTTCATAGCTATTGGTTCTAAATCGTAATTCGTAATTCTAAAACCTTAATTCTTCAATTCATCTGCCCAATTAAACCGGTCGGTGGGGGCAAATTTCCAGGGAGCAAAATTGGTTTCTATGTTCTGGAACATTGAATTCCACGCTGCCGGAGACCCGCTTTCTTCCATAGAAACATAACGCCTCAGCTCAAGAATAATTGAAAGTGGATCGATAAGCACAGGGCAAGCTTCTACGCAAGCATTACAAGATGTACAGGCATTTATTTCTTCTTTAGAAATAAAATCGTTGAGCAGTGATTTGCCATTTTCTAATCCTTTTTCGTTGGTTAACACATCTTCTACCCGATCTCTTGTGGCCATCATAATGGCTCTTGGCGACAGTTTTTTGCCTGTTTGGTTAGCCGGGCATTCAGCAGTACACCTGCCACACTCGGTACAAGTGAAAGAATCCATTAAGCTTTTCCAGCTTAAATCATTTACATCTTTAGCACCAAAACGACCTGCCTCAGCTGGTGGCGCAGCAGCATCGCCTTCCACAGGCATACCTAGCATTAATTTAACCTCGTTGGTAACGCTATCCATATTAGCTATTTTGCCCATTGGGTTTAGATTGGCGAAATAGGTATTTGGGAAAGCTAAGAATATGTGAAGGTGTTTTGAATACGTTACATATACAGCAAATCCTAAAATTCCGATTATGTGAAACCACCAAAAAACACGTTCAAAAATAATTAATGTACCAATTTCAAAATTTTCGAAAAATGGCATAAAGAAAGAGCTAAAAAATAATGTGCCCGTGTTGGTATAATGTTCAGCACCTTTGGCTTGCAATACTTGGTCGGCAGCATTCATTTTTAGAATGGCCATCATTAAAATAACCTCTATAAATAAAATTAAATTGGCATCCAGAGTTGGCCATTTTTTCATTTCAGGTTTATGAAAACGAGGCACTTTAATGATGTTTCTTCTAATTAAGAAAATAACACAAGATGTGAGTACCGCTACTGCTAAAAACTCAAAGAAGTTCATTAACACCGTATAAAAACCACCTAAATATGGAGCAAAAATTCGGTGTGTCCCGGCAAGACCATCAATAATAAACTCGAGTACTTCTAAATTAATAATTAAAAACCCTGCATAAACGAATAAATGCAAGAAAGCAGGTAAGGGTTTTTTAAACATTTTTTTTTGCCCAAAGGCAACCAAAAACATTGATCTCCACCTTTCAGAACTTCGGTCTGTTCTGTCCAATGGCTTTCCTAAAGAAATTCCTTTTTTTATAAACTTAACCCGCTTGATTAAGAGGTAAGATGCTACTGCCAGCACTAAAACGAATATAATTTGTTGTAAATATTGCATAGTTTTCGATTTCGAAAGAAATTTAGTTCTCTACTATTGGCAACTTTATTTTTTCTGTTACCTTTGTGCCTCCAAAAAGAGGGTGATATAGCTCAGTTGGTAGAGCATCGGACTGAAAATCCGTGAGTCGGTGGTTCGAGCCCACCTATCACCACGTTAAAAGTCTTCCATAAATGGAGGACTTTTTTTATGTCTAAAATTTGAATTTTCATCTTTCCGTTGCCTGTTTTAGCACAACATAAAGATAGGAATTAATACAATAAATACTCGGCATGCCGAGTATTATATTTTTATTTGCCAATTATACAAGAATTATACAAGTAAGACCTTAAATCCGCAAGGAACTTTGTGATGAAAGCCATAAGATGTTGTTAGTTAGGTGCTCGCACAGATATTTGGTAACTTCTCAATAGTTGCAGGTAAACTTTAAACTTAAAAAGAGAAAAGTCCCTTTCTGGCTTTTAAAAGTGCATTCTAAAAGTAAAATCCAAAAACTACCTGCAACTATTGAGAAGTTACCCAACTATTGAGCAAGTGACTGAATGACATCATATTATGGCTTGTAATAGATTTTCCTTGCGGATTTAAGGTAAGAAGGGAATGTGTAATTTTTAAGCAAGGTTAGGAATAACCACACTAAAGGTAGTACCTGCTTTTTCTTTAGAAGAAACGGTTATTGAGCCGCCTAATTTTTCTACGGTTTCTTTAACAATATAGAGTCCCAGCCCTGACCCGGATGATTTCTCACTTGCGCGATAAAACATATCAAATACTTTATCTACACAATTGGCACCTATACCTATACCATTATCGGATACTTTTATTTGTATGCAATCGTCATTGGTGGATACTGTTACTTTAACCCAGGGAGTTTTAACCTTCGGATTATGGTATTTTACTGCATTAGAAATCAGATTTTTTAATACACTTTGAAGCCTATACTGGTCTGTAACTGCCCTTGCCTTAATATGGAAAGTTGTTAAAAGTTTAATAGCATTGGCATGTTTCATGTGTCTTAATTCCTCGGCAGTTATTTCAAGCTCATGGGCAAAATCTATGGTATCATGCTTTAATTCCACTCTTGAATTTCGTGAGTGCAATAGTATATCTTCTACAAAGCCATTGAGTTTGTCAATGCTCTTATCCATTAGTTTTAGATGATACCTGAGTTCGTCATCAGGAGATATTCGAATAAGATTTATAAGGCCTTTTACAGAAGCCAGTGGGGCTTTAATATCGTGCGATACACTATACACAAACCGATCTAGTTCCTGATTAGTTTTTTGTAAACAGGAAGTCCTTTCTTCTACTGTTTGCTCCAATTGGATGTTCGACTCCCGTAGTTTATTATTAACCTGCCTCACCAAAGCCTCGGCATGAGCAAGTTCTTTAGCCTGAGTTATGAGCTTATCTTTTTGCTGTTCAATAGCAATAGTTCTTTCTCTAATAGCTTTTTCCAGAGCCTCCTTTCTTTGGCTTTCTATTTGGGCATTTTTTTTACGCTCCATTGTGTTAATAAACACATTAGAAAAAAGCATCATAGGTTTAGCAAAATTTTCAGACCAATTTTTTTCTGCGTTAACCTTGCCTACCAGTACTAATGCACCATACTGCTTGCCTTCGAGCATCATTGGGTTAGCCAATATTGGGCAGTTGTTGTTTAGTCCAAATTTTTCATGGTATGGGGGTATCAATAATGGTTCATTCTCTTTAATTTCATTTTCTGCTTTTTTTAATAGTGTATGAACCGTAT
>CAZZML010000105.1:0-8951 GCA_964654735.1 uncultured Roseivirgaceae bacterium
CTAGTTAGAACTTAGCCGTAATTTACGATCAACTTTAGATGAAATAAAGAAGAATGCTATGATTCTTGTATATTGATAGCTTCTACAGCTTTGATTTCAGGAACAGCTTTTAGAACAGCTTGTTCAACTCCTGCTTTTAACGTCATTGCACTCATAGTACAAGAACTGCAAGTGCCTAATAATTCAATTTGAAGGGTCATTTTATTGGTAAGCCCAATAACCCTCAAATCACCCCCGTCTGCTTCCAAATAGGGACGAATAGTGTCTAGCGCATCTGCTAATCGTTCCTTCATAGCAGGCGACATATTTTTTACTTTACTGAACATCCGGCTCCATCAATCATTTCTACCACTTTTGTTGTTGGTTTAGATGCATTTCTTTTGGCTACTTCTTGTGCTAACGATTCTGCCAATGACTGGAATGCATCTGAAGCAGGCCCCTCTTTAAGAGATATTGGATAACCACTATCTCCACTTTCTCGAATACCTTGTACTAAAGGAATTTCTCCTAGAAATGGAGTTTCAAACTGTTTTGCTAATTCTTTTCCACCTCCGGTTCCAAAAATATAATACTTATTATCAGGTAGTTCTTCAGGTGTAAAATAAGCCATATTTTCAACCACGCCTAAAATGGGCACATTAATACTGCCTTGTTTAAACATTCCAACGCCTCTTACAGCGTCATTTACAGCTACTTTTTGAGGAGTTGTTACAATAATGGCTCCTGTTACGGGCAGTGTTTGTACCAAGGTTAAGTGAATATCACTTGTGCCGGGAGGCAAATCAATTAATAGATAGTCGAGTTCTCCCCACTCTGCATCAGTAATAAATTGTTTTAAGGCTGAACTTGCCATAGGACCACGCCAAACCATTGCATCTGTTGCATTAGATAAGAAACCGATTGACATTAACTTAACTCCGTGGTTTTCAATTGGTATAATAAAGTTCTTACCTTCCTTGGTTGTAACCGATGGTTTTTCAAATTCACAACCAAACATAATATGAATAGAAGGGCCGAAAATATCGGCATCAATAATGCCCACTTTAGCTCCTGTTTTAGCCAAGGCTACGGCCAGGTTAGAAGTTACGGTAGATTTACCAACCCCTCCTTTGCCAGAGGCTATAGCAATTATATTTTTAACCCCCGGTAAGAGGTCTGCTCCTTTTAATCGAGAAGTGGTTACCATTGAATCAAAAATGATGTTAACTTCGATACTATTACCAAATTTTGCCTCCAAGGCCTGAACACAATCTTTGCGCATAACTTCTTTTAATGGGCAAGCTGGTGTGGTAAGAACTATTGAAAATTTTATTTTTTTGCCTTCTACTTCAACACCTTCAATCATTTTTAACGTTACCAAATCTTGTTTTAAATCCGGGTCGTTTACAGTTGAAAGTGCCTCAAGTACAAGTTCTTTTGTTATGTTCATGTTAAAAAAATGTTACGAGGTTATATTTTAGTAGTGCAAAATAACTTGATTTGTTGGACTTTTGGTTTATTATAGATTTAAAATTCGACCCTATTGATTCCTTCGCATACCGTAGATGAAATAAAAAACCGCATTGACATTGTTGAAGTGGTGGGTGATTTTGTGAGTTTAAAGAGGAAGGGGCAAAACATGTGGGCATGTTGCCCATTTCATAACGAAAAGTCTCCTTCGTTTTCTGTATCTCCGGTAAAGGGTTTTTATAAATGTTTTGGCTGTGGCAAATCAGGTGATGCCCTTGATTTTGTGATGGAAATGGAAAAGCTCAATTATGTAGAGAGCTTAAAATTTTTAGCCAAAAAGTATGGCATTGAAGTACAAGAAAAGGAGCTAACTGATGATCAGGCGCAGCAGCAGAGTGAGCGAGAAAGTCTTTATATAATTCTAAATGCCGCCAAAGATTATTTTACTTCTACCCTATGGGATTCACAAGAAGGCCGAGCTATTGGGTTAAGTTATTTTCAAGAGCGAAAAATGACAGATGCCATTTTGAAAAAATTTGAATTGGGGTTTGTTAAAGATGAATGGGATGGTTTTTATACCCACGCTTTAAAAAATGGACATACCGAAGAAATGCTTGAAAAAGCAGGGCTACTTATTATTAAGGAAAACAAAAAATATGATCGCTTTCGTGGGCGAGTGATTTTTCCGATTCATAATGTTTCTGGCAGAGTAGTAGGTTTTGGTGCAAGGGCTTTAAAGAAAGACGATAAGCCTAAGTATATCAATTCTCCTGAAACGAGTGTTTATGTTAAAAACCAAGTACTGTATGGCATGTTTCAGGCCAAGCAGGCCATTCGAATGGCCGAAAACTGCTATTTGGTAGAAGGCTACACCGATGTAACTTCCTTGCACGAAGTGGGTATCGAAAATGTGGTTGCGTCTTCGGGCACATCGCTTACCGAAGGGCAGATAAAACTAATTCAACGATTTAGCCCAACTATAACGGTGCTTTACGATGGCGATATGGCAGGCATTAAGGCATCGTTACGTGGTATAGATATGATTTTAGGGCAAGGGCTAAATGTTAAAATGGTATTGCTACCCGAAGGAGAAGACCCTGATAGCTATTCGAAATTATTGGGGTCAGAAGCATTTCAAAAATATTTGGAAGACAAAAAGGAGGATTTTATCCATTTTAAGGCGAACTTACTGGCTCAAGAGGCTGAAAAAGACCCTATAAAAAAAGCTGACTCTATTAAAGAGATTGTCTCTTCCATTGCGGTTATCCCTGATGCTATAAAAAGGTCAGTTTATATAAAAGAGGCAGGAGATTTATTGCAAATAGAAGAGCAAATCTTAATTGGTGAGCTTAATAAGATACTTCGAAAAAATTTAAAATCTTCAAAATTTGTTAAACTCGCAGAGGATGAAGTTCTTCCAATTCAACCCAAAGAACAGGAAGTAAGCTGGGACACCAGTGAAATAATAAAATACCAAGAACAAGAAAGTATTCGATTATTATTAGAATACGCTCATGTGGAACTGAATCAAGAAACATCCTTGCAGAGCTATCTTTTAAATGAATTGGAAGATGTTGAGTTTTTGTCGGAAACTCACGCAGAGATATTTAACAAGTTTAGGGAGGAATTAGGAAAAGGTAATACCGCAACGATTGACTATTTTATTAAAAACGGAAGCCCAGAAGTGCGTAGAACTGTAATCGATATTATCAGTAAGAAAAGGGACATCAGCTCAAAATGGAAAGATAAGTACAAAATATTTGTCCCTAACGAATCGGAAAAATTGCATTTGGAAAGAACGGCACTTACCAATATTTTGAGGCTTAAGCAACGGGTAGTACGTAGGATGCTGGAAGATAATATAGAGCGTTTAAAAACTGCAAGTAATGAAACTGAACAAACAGAAATACAACAGATTCATGCAGAGCTTAAAAATACAGAAGCAGAAATTGCTTCTCTGCTGGGGAATGTTATTTTAAAATAATTAGTTTTAGTCTTGAACTAGCTAATTTTGAACAAATTATAATCGTAGTAAGGCATGAGTAAATTAGACACCATTGAAGAGGCCATAGAGGCTATAAAAAATGGAGAGGTAATAATTGTTGTAGATGATGAAGATAGAGAGAATGAGGGAGATTTTATTTGTGCTGCGGAGTCCATTACTCCAGAAATTGTAAACTTTATGGCTACACATGGCCGTGGGCTTATTTGCGCACCACTAATTGAAGATCGTTGCGATGAGCTTGAATTAGAGTTAATGGTGGGCAAAAATACAGCATTGCACGAAACGCCATTTACCGTTTCGGTTGATTTGAACGGATACGGATGTACCACGGGCATTTCTGCAAGCGATAGAGCCAAAACAATTAGAGCTTTAGTAGATCCTAACCTAAAGCCTGAAGAGCTGGGCAGGCCGGGTCATATATTTCCTCTAAAAGCAAAACGAGGAGGTGTTCTTCGCAGGTCGGGGCATACGGAGGCCGCCATTGATTTAGCAAGAATGGCAGGTTATGCACCTGCAGGTGTTTTGGTGGAGATTATGAACGAAGATGGCACGATGGCGCGGCTGCCTGATCTTTTAAAAGTTAGAGAAAAATTCAATTTAAAATTAATTTCTATAGAAGAACTAATTAATTATCGACTTCAAAAAGAATCTTTAATTGAAAAAGGAGTTAAAGTGAAAATGCCAACAGCCTATGGTGATTTTGATTTAACTTATTATACACAAAAAAACACAGGTGAAAACCATTTGGCACTCACTAAAGGGAGCTGGACTAAAGACGAACCTGTCTTAGTTCGTGTACATTCCTCTTGCGTAACAGGAGATATTTTTGGTTCTTGCCGCTGCGATTGTGGCTCACAGCTTCACGAGGCATTACGTATGGTGGATGCCAAAGGAAAAGGAGTGGTGCTTTATATGAATCAGGAAGGAAGAGGAATTGGATTAGAAAATAAGCTCAAAGCATATAAACTTCAAGAAGAAGGAATGGATACCGTAGAAGCTAATGTAGAGTTAGGGTTTAATGAAGACGATAGAGACTATGGTGTTGGGGCTCAGATATTGAATAATTTGGGAATATCTAAAATTAAGCTAATTTCTAACAACCCTAAAAAGCGTGCTGGATTAATGGGCTATGGCCTGGAAATTGTAGATACGGTGTCTATAGAAATTGCACCTAATAAGCACAATGAAAAATACCTTAAGACCAAACGCGATAAAATGGGACACCAAATATTAAAAGAGTAATGATAAAACAAACTCTTCTTATATTGTTTGTAATAGGGTCAATTAGTGTTAAAGCACAAGATTTTCCATCAGAACTTTGGCATCAAGGGATGGTGGTACTGGTAAACGAAGATACCATTACTGGAAAAGTAAAATATAATCTTAAGCAAGATTTAGTTCAAATAGAGTCTAACAAAAAAACATATACGTTTAGCGGCAAAAGAGTTTTTTATTTTCAAATTTTTGATGAAACAGTAGATTCGTATCGCGAGTTCTATGTTTTGCCATACGCTTTGGTAAATCAGTATGAATCACCTGTATTTTTTGAAGTACTTGTTGAAGGAAAATTAACTTTACTTTGTCGTGAAGCAATAGTAACTAAGACGGTTAATGATAATAATATGAATCCATATAGCATGAATATGGCATATAGTAGAGATGTTCTGATTTATACATATTATTTTTTAGATGATAGAGGGAGAATTACTAAATACAATATGAAAAAGCGCGATTTACTTAAAGTGCTTTCTAATCGTGCTAAAAAAATAGAGGAGTATATGAGAGTAAATCGTTTAAGAGCAGATAAACGTTATGATCTTAGTCGAATAATCTCTTTCTATAACGGTATTATTTAAAATCAATTTTTTATGAGCAAACCATTAATTCTAGTTTCAAATGACGATGGAATTACGTCTAAAGGAATTCGAGTTTTAGTAGAAGCCATGCAAACCTTTGGCGAGGTAGTAGTAGTTGCTCCTGATAGCCCACAGTCGGGTATGGGGCATGCTATTACAATAGGCGACACTTTGAAACTAGAGAAGTCTGAAATTTTTGATAAGGTTGATGCCTATGAGTGCTCCGGCACTCCGGCCGATTGTGTAAAAATTGCTAAGCATTATGTGCTTAAAGATCGTAAGCCTGATTTGGTAGTAAGCGGCATTAACCATGGTAGTAATACATCCATAAGTGTACTTTATTCGGGAACCATGTCAGCCGCTATCGAAGCCGCTTTAGAAGGCCTACCTGCTATTGGGTTTTCACTTTGCGATTATGCTTCTGATGCTGATTTTAGCCATACCATACCTCATATTATACAACTTGCCAAGGAAACGCTTAAAAGAGGCTTGCCCAAAGGAATTGCTTTAAACGTAAATTTCCCAGCCATTCAAAAAGAAGAGATTAAAGGAATTAAAATATGTAAACAAGCCGATGCCAAATGGCAAGAAGAGTTTGACGAGCGCCACGATCCTTATGGAAGAAGATATTTTTGGATGGCGGGCGAGTTTGTGAATTTTGATAAGGGAACAGATAACGATCAGTGGGCCGTAGAGAATAATTACATTTCCTTAGTTCCATGCCAGTACGATTTATCTAGTAAATCGGCTATCGAAACTATTTCAACTAGTTGGGATTTTTTAAGTTGAACCTAGATTTCTAGCTAGTTTTATTCAATGAATCCTTAAATTAACCCGTTAGTTTTGCAGATTTTAAGCCCAAAATCTTACTCTTTAATGGGTTTCTGTGAATGGTAGGATTAATCGGGTTCAGGTTAATACAATTGATCCAGCCAATTTATTTATTAAAGATTGATACAATGGCTAACACTAGTAGTGCGTTCGTTGCCAGTAGGTGTGGCTATCCCGGTTTTATACTTTTCGAATATTGCTATGCGTTAACTGTGCCTAAAAAAACCAATTATAAAATATCATTGGTTTTCCTAAATTGACATCTACATTTTAAGTATTATTGTGTAATGATGGCATGGGCAATATTGATATTAATTATAGCAATAGGATTAGGGCTTATTATTGTAGAAATAATATTTGTACCTGGAACAACTATTGTTGGGATATTAGGCTTGCTGTGTGTATTTGCCGGCTTAGCTTATGGGTTTTCTACTTTTGGGGCACCTATAGGATGGGGGATTACGGCAGTAACAGTCATTATTTCAACAGCGGCTATAGTTGTTAGTCTAAAATCGGGTGTTTGGAAACGGTTTGCACTTAATGATACGATGGAAAGCAAGGTGAACGAACATTTGCCTATTGAAATTAAAGCAGGTGAAGAAGGTATCGCATTGTCGGCTTTGCGCCCAATAGGGAATGCCGAATTTGGTGATGATAAAATGGAAGTTACTACCCTAGGCGAGCTAGTAGATAGTGGGTCTAAGGTTAAAGTAACTCATATTGAAGGAAGAGTAATATATGTTGAACAATTAAATAATTAATACATGGGAGAATCAGGATTAGGGTTATTAGTAATGGTATTTGGAGCGATTGTCTTTTTGGTAATCTTTCTATATTTCATTCCTATCAATTTATGGATAACGGCCATCTTTTCAGGGGTGCGTGTAGGTCTTTTCGAGCTCGTATTTATGCGTATTCGTAAAGTGCCACCAAGTGTAATCGTAAATCAAATGATTACAGCAACTAAAGCAGGGCTTAATGTAACAACCTCAGAGTTGGAAACACATTATTTAGCTGGTGGTCATGTGCCATTGGTTATAAAAGCATTAATATCAGCTGATAAAGCTAATATTGAGCTTGATTTTAAGCAGGCAACGGCCATCGATTTGGCGGGTAGAGAAGTGTTTGAAGCAGTTCAAATGTCGGTTAACCCCAAGGTGATTACAACACCTAAAGTAGCGGCTGTGGCTGCTGATGGTATTCAACTAATTGCAGTAGCAAGGGTTACGGTAAGAGCCAATATTGCACAATTAGTAGGTGGTGCTGGAGAAGATACCATTTTAGCTCGTGTGGGTGAAGGTATTGTAACCTCTATTGGTTCTGCCCAATCGCATAAAGAAGTACTTCAGGATCCTGATAAAATTTCTAAACTGGTGCTATCAAGAGGGTTAGATGCAGGTACTGCATTTACGATTTTATCTATTGATATTGCTGATGTAGATGTAGGTGTAAACATTGGAGCTCAGTTACAAACAGATCAAGCCATGGCCGATCTTAAAGTGGCCGAGGCGAAAGCAGAAGAGCGTAGAGCAATGGCAGTGGCGTATGAACAAGAAATGAAAGCCGAAGCACAAAAAGCACAGGCAGAAGTAATCAGAGCAGAGGCCTTGGTGCCTCAAGCCATGGCTGATGCTTTTAGAGCAGGTAATTTGGGTATTATGGATTATGTTAAAATGAAAAACGTAGAAGCGGATACCGATATGAGAGATTCGATTGCCAAAGGTGGTTCCAAAGGCAAAAAAGGATCGGATAAAAAATAAGCTCTAACAAGCTAGTTTAATTTAAGGGGAGGTTCTAATAAAGTGGAAAACCTCCCCTTTTTTTACGCATACAATAGCTATTTTTAAGTGCTTACAAATAATTGCAAACGATTTTAAAGGGGAAGTTCTTATACAGAATTGTTAGCACCAATAATTGCCAAAGCTAACGTTTTGAGAGGAATTTTAGCGAAATTTAGAGTTGAATAAAAAGTGCCTTTAAGGCTTAATTATGAACATTTTATAAAACATTACTTACGATTAGATCAAAAAACTTGAATTAAGATATGTTTGAAAAATTATTTAATAAAAAAAAAGAATTATTAGAAGTTGATGAAAGTTTTGTTTTTGATAAAGCCAAATATCATTTTGAATCAATTAATGAAGCCAAACTTGACGAAGAACAAGCGTATGTTCATACGGGACTATTTTTCGCTTGGATAATAAAAAATGATTTACATAGCGAATTTCTTTTAGAAGAAAGTCCTGAAGAAATTGAACAAACAAAAAATGAAAAAATATTGCCATCTGAATTATATATGAATTGGGACGGAGTTTTAATAGGGGAATTATTAAACCAAATTGGCTATAATTTTGCTACTGACTATTTTGATTTTGAAAATGGAGATTACGTGAATGATTATGAAGAAACTTTATGCTCAGCTGACCCAGATATTTTCAGAGTGAAAAATACTTGGGGAAATTATCACAAAATTGCTAAACTTATTGATGTAAAATTTGAAGAATGGAATAAAAACAAAGTATAAACAAGGGTTTTAGTGCCTGCCTATCGCAGGTAGGCTTAACCCAAAGTTTAGTTCATTTTGCAAACTCTGCAAAACAACTTATAACAATCTGTGGTTAAGTTCTAATAAGTACAGCAAAATACACTCATCCTCCTCCTTACTCATAGTTCATTTACACCCCTATGTTTTTCTCCCGCAGATATCGCAGATTTACGCAGAAAAAAAATCAGCGACAATATGCGTTATCGGAGGGAAACGATAGCAGAGCCAATATTAAGAGCTTAAAAAAATGCTGTTATACATAGAA
>CAZZML010000106.1:0-8869 GCA_964654735.1 uncultured Roseivirgaceae bacterium
AAGTTAGCTGCTTTTTGCTACCTTGTTTGAGAGGTCTTAGAATCCGGGTTAAAACTTAAAGAATGTCATTTCGTAGTGCAACGGAGAAATCTTTGCCGCTTATAGTAACAGGCTACATGGTCAAGATTCCTGCGGAATGACTTGCAGGGACGGTTTTAGTGGAATATATAAGCATTTTAGCTGTATTGTTTAGAACTTAGCCGATTCTAATAATACGGGCTTATTAATAAATATACTACCACACCGGTAATAGAAACGTATAACCACACCGGAAAGGCATATTTTACAAATTTACGGTGTTTGTCCCTATCGTCTTTTAGCCCATAGCTAAAAGCCATTAAAATAAGAGGTAGGGCAATTACCGCCATTAAAATATGTGAAAGAAGTAATCCTAAATATACCATTCGCATAGAACCTATTTCGAGTAACTCCGAAGCATCTACCATACCATCTCCATTAGTATCTCCAAATTTTGTAGTGGGCACAGAGGCATGGTAAGTAACATAAGAAAGTATAAACAATACCCCTAATACGAATGCCGTACCCATTAGCTTTTTATGAACGACTTCATTACCTTGTTTAATAAAATACACAGCTAGCATAAGGATTATAGCCGTACTGCCATTTAGAGTAGCATTAACTATTGGTAAATCGTAAATCCAAGTAGCAGAAGTTTCTGTATCTGTAGTAAAAAATAGAATTGCAACTAATGCAGGCACAATAATGCTTGCTGTAATAATAATGTACTTATTCATCTTTCTCTTTTCTTAGTATATCTAGTTCAACATCTAACCGATCCATATCTTCCAGATCTGCCCCATTATAATAGCCTCTAATGCGTTTCTTCGCATCTACTAATACCAACTGATTATAAATAGGGGTTGTGATTGCAAATTCTTGCCCAAATACTAGAGCACAGTTAGCTATTTTATACAAATGAGATTTATCAGTAACAACCAAAGTATTACCTAATTCATTTTGCAAGGTAGTATCTGATATTGCTGTAAAAGCCACACTATAGGGTTTATTTTGAATTCTCTTGCACTGCCTATAAAACTCTTCGCTGCTTACCCACTGCGGAAAGTAAAACAATTTTGCCCCTTCAAGTTTATAATGTTCAAATTTTACCAAATGAACTGTATCCGAGTTTACATCACAGCCCTCAATCCTCACTCCCTCAGAATAATACACAGGGATTTCAAATTTATTATCCCCGAACCCTCGCAAAAAAATGTACACCAAACTTGGGATGACTAGTGCTGCAATTAAGAATAGTATTTTTTTAAAATTGTTCATTTAGCAAAATAAAAAAGTCAGATCATCATAGACAATCTGACTCATAAATAAATTTTTACAACTTTTAAAACAATGTATTATTAATAGCTGAGCCTTCCATAAGTAAGGCTACCAAGAGCCAAATTACAAACAATGTAGGTGCTATTATTGTCCATTTTAATCCTTTCACTTCGTGACCCAGATGCATAAATTCCCAAATAATATAACCTGCCTTTATCAATGTCATTAATACAAATATGGTAGTTTTTACTAAACCTGCACCTAAAGTAAAAGCAATAGCAAATTCAAAGGCAGTAATAATTCCTAAAATAATAGCCACCTTAACAATCTGCTTGATTTTAGCCTTATCTACAGGTTGAACTACAACGTTATTTTCTTCAGTAATCATATCTTTAAAATTCTAAGTTCAGTAATTATACAAGGTAGAAAAAAGTAAATACAAACACCCAAACAAGGTCAATAAAGTGCCAATAAAGGCCAACTTTCTCTACCATATCGTAATGACCTCTTTTTTCGTAAACACCACGTAAGGTGTTATAATATACCAAATAATTAATAACAACACCACTTAGTACGTGGGTGCCATGAAAACCAGTAATAAAGAAAAAGAAGGCTGCAAAACTTGCAGGCCCATATTCGTTCCAAGTTAAGCTAGCACCGCCACCACCTGTGCCAATAATAAAGTGTGTCCACTCCCAAGCTTGGCAACCTAAGAAAACAGCACCACCAACAATGGTCCAACCCATCCATTTGGCCACTCCTTTTTTATCCATTCTGTGGCCTGCATCTACCGCCATTACCATAGTTACAGAACTTAGAATAAGGATAAATGTCATAATTCCCACAAAAATTAGTGGAGCATTTACACCGTGCATAAAGGGCATTGCATTAAATACTTCTTCGGGTACCGGCCAAGATTCGGCACTGAACCTTACTAAGCCATAAGCTATTAAGAATCCCGAAAAAGTAAATGCATCAGAAAGCAGAAATAACCACATCATAAGCTTACCATAACTTACATTAAAAGGTGATTTTCCTCCTGACCAATCCGATGTTGCTATTGTTGTACTTGTAGCTGACATACTATTTTATTATTAATGATATATAATTAAAAACACATATAAATAAATCCATAATCCACCCAAAAAGTGCCAGTACGTTGTACTTAAACTTAATTGAAATTGAATTTCGGATATAGCCACTTCCTTGGCTCGGTATGACTTAACCAACATTATCATTAGGTAAATCAAACCACTTATTAAGTGAAAGGCGTGTACGCCCATTAACACATACAAAAATGAACCTCCCGGGTTACCCACAAGATACACATCGTGCTGAACCAATATTTCCCATACCCATAATTGAGTGGATAAGAATACTAACCCTAAACCCAGTGTTAGCCAAAGCCCCAGTTTTGTTTGTAGCGAATTATTTTTTTTAGCCGATTTTAACCCCCAATGTGCGGTTAAACTACTTACAAATAAGATAACAGTGCTAATCCATAATTGCGATGGCAATTCATAAATTATCCAATTGCCTTCTGCCTGACGTACAATAAAACCACTGGTTAGTGCTGCAAATACCATTATAATAGACACCATAAATAACCAAAGAATAAATTTCTTCGGATTAATGCCCAATTGTTTTTGAGGCACTTCTTTAATATGTAATTCTGTAACCATTATACTTTATCTAAAATTAAAGCGATTTGCACCACAGGTAAGTATATAAATGACCCGAACATAATTGATCGTGCCGCTTTATATGAGCTTTCCTCCCCTACCAAACACTGTTTCATTAAGTAAAATGTTTGAGCAAAGAACAAAGCCCCACATAGAGTAACTACAAAAGCAGAATATAAGCCAGTAATTCCAAACTGAGATGGTAATACGCCCAATGGAATTAATACCATTGTATAAATCATTATTTGAAAAGCAGTATTCAAATCTTTTTTGCCACCTGCCGGCAATAACTTAAATCCGGCTTTCTTGTAATCTTCATCTGCCACCCAAGCAATAGCCCAAAAATGTGGAAATTGCCAAATAAACTGCAAACCAAAAATAACCAAGGCTGCTGTAGAAATATGACCGGTAGCTGCTACCCAACCCAATAAGGGCGGTAATGCCCCAGGAATGGCTCCTACAAATACAGCAATGGGCCCAACCCGTTTTAAAGGGGTATAAACAAAACTGTATAAAACTAAGGATAAAATCGATAACAAAACTGTAAGCCAATTAGTAGTAATTGCTAAAATACTTAATCCTAAAATGGCTATAAAAACAGTGAAAACCTTTGCTTCAAAAATAGAAATTCTATTAGTCGGTAAAGGCCTGTTTTGAGTACGCTTCATTAATTTATCAAAATCTTTCTCTAAGATTTGATTAATGGTAACCGAAGCCCCAGAAACTAACAACCCACCTAAAAACAACCAACCCAAAGTAGCCCAGCTAAAATGAACTGCGCCTAGCGCATATCCAAAAGCTGAAGAAAAAGCTACCAAGAACGATAACCTCAGTTTCAAAAGCTCCACATACGCTTTTACACGTTCTATGGTGCTTAATTGGATGGTATTTAATGCTAAATCAGCCAATGTTAATCTACTTTTATAGAGTTATCTTCTTTCGATTCAAGACCTGCAAGCTCTTGCTCGTGTGGCAAATTGGATTCAGGTGTTTCTGCAAAAGGCACATCTTGCATAATAAAATCCTCTTTAGCCCCTGGTTTACTTAAATCATACGGCCAACGATATACTTTAGGAATTGCACCAGGCCAGTTTCCGTGCCCAGGCTCTATAGGAGTTGTCCACTCCAAGGTAGTTGAATTCCAAGGGTTTTTAGTTGCTCTTCTTCCTTTGAAAATACTATAGAAGAAGTTGAACACAAAGATTAATTGTGCAACAAATGTGGCAATAGCTGCTATACTAATAAAGGCATTCAAATCAGTAAACGTACTAAACGCATCAAAATTAGTAAATGAATAATACCTACGAGGGAAACCTGCAATACCAATGTAATGCATTGGGAAGAAGATTAAATAAATACCAATGAACGAAGTCCAAAAATGGATATAGCCTAATTTTCGATCCATCATACGGCCAAACATTTTAGGAAACCAGTGGTAAACACCTGCAACCATTCCAAAGAATGCTGCGCTACCCATTACAAGATGAAAATGAGCGGTTACAAAATAGGTGTCGTGTAGTTGGATATCCAGCGCTGCATTACCTAAGAAAATACCTGTAACGCCTCCTGAAATAAAGAATGATACCAAGCCAATAGAGAACATCATTGCTGGGGTAAATATTATATTACCTTTCCATAAGGTAGTAATATAATTAAAAGCTTTAATTGCAGATGGAACCGCAATAATTAAGGTTAGCAACATAAAAATTGAACCTGCAAATGGGTTCATTCCAGAAACAAACATATGGTGTGCCCATACTACAAAAGATAGAATGGCAATACCCATCATTGAACCAATCATAGCTATATAGCCAAATATTGGTTTACGTGCATTGGTTGCAATAATTTCGGAGGTAATACCTAAAGAAGGTAACAATACAATATACACTTCTGGGTGACCTAAGAACCAAAATAAATGCTGGAATAAAATTGGACTACCGCCCATATTAGGTAGTGCTTCTCCTCCAATGTATATTTCTGATAAGTAGAAGCTAGTACCGAAACTACGGTCTAAAATCAATAATAAAGCTGCCGAAAGTAATACCGGGAAAGACAATAAACCAATAATGGCTGTTAAAAAGAATGCCCAAATAGTAAGAGGTAATTTCGTAAACGACATACCATCCGTTCTTAAATTAATTACAGTAGCAATGTAGTTAATACCTCCAAGTAAAGTAGATACAATAAATAATGCCATGGCTACAAGCCATAATGTCATTCCTAAGCCTGCACCCGACATGGATTGTGGCAGCGCACTTAATGGAGGGTAAATAACCCAGCTACCAGAGGCAGGCCCTGTTGAGATAAAGAATGAGGCAAACATGATAGCACTCGAGGCAAAGAAGAACCAGTACGAAAGCATATTCATAAAGCCGGAGGCCATATCTCGAGCTCCAATTTGTAGAGGAATAAGGAAGTTACTAAACGTACCACTTAAACCTGCCGTAAGAACAAAAAACACCATAATGGTGCCATGCATTGTTACAAGAGCTAGGTAAAATTCAGTATCTAATTTACCCAAACCTGTGGCGGCATCAATATTAATCCATTCGCCTAAAAAAGGTCGAAGCCAGGCCATATCCATATCTGGAAAACCTAATTGTAATCTAAATATTACAGATAACAGACCACCAATAATCGCCCAGATAATACCCGAAATCAGGAATTGCTTGGCAATGGTTTTATGATCTGTACTAAAAATATACTTTGAAAGGAAGCCTTGTTCGTGATGACCGTGATCATCGTGCTCCATTTCATCCGTTAAATCTATGTTAGCAGTTGACATAATAACAGTAATTAATTTCTTATAGTGAAGAATCTTTCGATTCGTTTTCTTCAATTCCGGCAGAAAGGATAGCTACTTCCTGTAGCTCTTCGGGTACTTGAGTTAAGTACTCTGGGTTTTGAGCCAACCATGTTTGCTGCGATTTTTTCCAAGCTTCATAATCCGCAGGTTCATCAACAACAACAATCATACGCATGGCGTAGTGGCCACTTCCACAAATTTCTGCACAAGCTAATTCATAATTAAAATCCGGGTTGCCAGTTTCAGCCCTCATATCAGCTGTGGATTTAGTTGGCACAAACCAAAATTGGGTAGGCATACCAGGTACAGCATCCATCTTAACTCTAAACTGGGGCAAGTAAACGCTATGTAACACATCTCTAGCCCTAATTTTTAATAAAACAGGCTTTCCTTTAGGAAGATGTATTTCTCTTGGCACAAAATCATCGTGCGAATTTTTATCAGAAAGATCGATACCAAAAGCATTGGAATTATCTATTTTTCGATAGTCGTATTTACCTAAAGCATTATCAGCTCCCGGATAACGAACTCTCCAAGCAAATTGAGCTCCCATTATTTCTACAACCTCTGCTTGTTCAGGTGCTGTATCGGTTATATCATTCCAAACAGTTAAACCGTACCCAACTAAAATTGTAAGCACAACGGCTGGCACAATAGTCCAAATTAATTCTAATTTATGATTATCAGGATAGTACATTGCCTTAGCATCTTTTTTATAGCGATACTTATAAGCAAAGTAAAATAAAAGAATATGAGTAATTACAAAAGCAGCTCCCGTAATCCACATTGTAATCCAGAACATACTATCGGTTTTAACACCATGTTCTGATGCAACAGGTATGTCGTATAAATCAAAATACGCAATAGCAGACCATGTTGCTGCTATACCTCCAATAATAAGGAAGGCTAGCATTAACATTGCATTAACATTATTGCTACCTGCTTCTTGATCCGATTTAGATCCTTTTGCTACACTAATTAATGTAGCCAGTTTATAAATCATAAACAGTACGACTAATGCCACTACTACACTTGCGCCTAATAACAAATTTTGCATATTATTTATAGATTAAGTCATTATTAAAATTTGGATTTAGAGTTAAATAATTAAGCTCTAAAACAATACATATCAATTACTAAATATGGTGATGCAAGCTTTCTTCCAATGTAGGATGATTTTTTGCAATTAGTGGGTGCTTAGATAAATTACTAAGTGTAACCCATAAGAATGCACCCAAATAAATTAAAGTGGTTCCTATTTCCATAAAACCAATGCTACCTTCATATTTCATTACCCCTGGAGTAACCATTAACCAAAAATCTAACCAATGCCCTGCAATTATTACTATGGCAGCAATTTTCATGGTAGCTAATTTTCTTTTCGAATCTCTTGTCATTAAAAACATGAATGGGAAAACGAAGTTTATAAATAGGTTGATAAAGAATACAGCTCTGTAATTATCCGATGTTAATCGCTGAATATAATAAACCGTTTCTTCAGGAATATTAGCATAATAAATTAATAAGTACTGAGAAAACCATAGGTAGGCCCAGAAAATGGTAAAGCCAAACACGAATTTACCTAAATCATGTAAATGGTTTTCGGTTACTATAGATAAATAACCGTTCTCTTTTAAAATAATTACTATGAGCGCAATTAAAGCTAAACCAGAAACCCACCAGCTCGAAAACACGTACCAACCAAACAAGGTACTAAACCAGTGAGGGTCAATAGACATAACCCAATCCCAAGCTCCTATTGATGTTGAATAACCAAAGAAAACGATAAACCATGCTGAAGATGCTCTAATTTGCTTCCATCTTTCAACTCCTGGTTCCTCAATGTCCTCAGCAAATACCCGTTTTTTAATGTAGTAGAAAAATAAAGTCCAACCTCCAAAAAAGAGCACCATCCTAATCACGAAAAATGGCAAGTTCAAAAAGCTCTTTTTCCCATCTAACAATGCATCATATTCCGGACTTGATTTGTCGTATAAATAATCGTGTGTCCAATGAAAAAGATCGTACTTTCCTAGAAAGAAAACCCCGAGCATTAACACCCCTGCTATTGGAAGCCAATTAGCCATAGCTGTTGGTATTCTTAAAAATCCGGTTGACCAAGCCGATTGAGTTACATATTGAAGCGTGAGAAAGAACAACCCAATTAACCCTAACCCAGCAAAAAATACATTATTTATCCATAAATCTGTATAAAGTCTTTTAAGCCAAGTGGCTGTTTCATGATGCTCTCCTGATGCCTGCTCCGCATTATCTCCGTTAAAAGCAACTAAATCGTTTGTAACCGTTGTTTGTAAAGTTGCATGCCCGCCATCGTGGCTAGTACTGGCAATATCTAAGTATATTCCTGCTAATAAAAGTAGAATACCTACTACAATAGTAATTGCCAATTTCTTTTTGGCACTTGCAGTAAAATCAAATCTTTCGTCTGAAATTGTCATAGCTACTGATTATTGCTTTTGTAAGGTTTGAACATATCGAACAATTTTCCATCGCTCTTCTTGGCTAAGTTGAGAATCGTGTGCTGCCATACGGCCTTTCCCGAGTGAAATTACATGAAATATATGTCCTTCGGTAATATTTTTAACAGCGGCCGAGGTATAAGAAGGCACACCTGCATATCGCTCGCCTACCAACCCAGGCTCAGTTCCATTAGAACCATGGCAGTGACCACAAAACCTACCGTAGAGTGCTTTGCCGTCAACCAATACCTCTTTAGTATCTGGCAAAGGATTAGTTAAAATGGCCGCAGCCAATGCTAAACTATCTTTAGGAATTCTGTAAGGAAGAAAATCTCCTCTTTTAACTGTACCTTCCACAGGTAAAAGCATGTTCATTTCAAACTCATTATTAGGGTTCGAACTGTAATACTCACCAATTTCTTCATCAGTAGAATTAACCCAAAGTCCAGATTCTTTGTCTTTAATTTGCTTTAAAGGTTCGTAGGCCACCGAATGATACATATTAGGTGCATACTCATAGCCTGTATTATCCTCACCTGCTCCGCAGCTAATTAATAAAGCTGCTCCTGAGGCAACTAAAAGTGTAAATACTTTATTAAACTTCA
>CAZZML010000107.1:0-3988 GCA_964654735.1 uncultured Roseivirgaceae bacterium
ACTTGATTTTATTGCACTTAGAACTTTCATTGCCAATTCCCATGAATAATGCGGGCTAGTGTATGTAAAAAGCGATGAGGAGAAAGAGAGAACATTTCTTTCGTCACAAAAATTAGTTGTTAATGATTTTACAACCCTTCATATAACCCAAAAAAGGGGATATGCCCCGTTTGTAAAATTATTTAAAACCCTTTTGAGAAACATCCGTATATTTATAGCAACAACTCAAAATGGTCAACTCAACTAGCAACATCTATGATAAAACTCGAAGGAATTCAGAAGTCCTATGGATTAGGCAAACAAGAACTTCACGTTTTAAAAGGATTGGACATCACCATTGATAAAGGTGAGTTTGTATCCATTATGGGCTCTTCCGGGTCGGGTAAATCTACTCTATTAAACATTCTTGGTATTTTAGATAAGTACGATGGTGGAAACTATTTTCTAGCAGATACACTAATTAAGAATTTATCTGAGAAAAAAGCTGCCTATTATCGAAACAGGTTTCTAGGTTTTGTATTTCAGTCATTTAACCTTCTTGCCTTTAAAAATGCAACCGAAAATGTAGCATTACCTCTCTACTACCAAAAAGTTAGCCGCAAGAAGCGAAATGAGATAGCACTTGAGTATTTGGATATGGTAGGCCTAAAAGAGTGGGCAAATCATATGCCTAGTGAGTTATCTGGCGGTCAAAAGCAGCGTGTGGCCATTGCTCGAGCGCTTATATCCGACCCTAAAGTTATTCTTGCAGATGAACCTACAGGGGCTCTCGATACCCAAACATCCTACGAGGTAATGGATATTTTTAAGCGTGTGAATGATGCAGGAAAAACCATTGTAGTAGTTACCCACGAACATGACATTGCCGCTATGACCAAACGAAACATTGTGCTGAAGGATGGTTTTGTGGTGGATGAAAGAAAAGAAAGTTCAGAGTTGGAAGTTGGAAGTATTTAAAGTTAAAATGAAAACATTAAATACATCGATTAAAACAAAAGTATTGAAAGGAACTCCGAACTCCGAACTTCAGACTTTGAACTTAACTATAAAGCAAGTCCAACATGTTTGATATAGACAAGTGGCAAGAAATATTTTTCACGATGAAGCAAAACAAGCTTCGTTCGTTTATTACTGCGTTTAATGTGGCCTGGGGAATCTTTATTCTCATTATTTTAATGGGCTTTGGCAGTGGTTTTCAACATGGGGTTGAGTTTCAATTTAATGACGATGCAACAAATTCGCTTTGGATAAGAGCAGGAGAAACCAGTAAGCCCTATAAAGGAATTAAGCCAGGCAAGCAAATTCAGTTTACCAATCAGGATTATGAGGCCATTAAAAAGCTGGACGGCATAGAGTACATTACTGGCAGATATTATGTGCCGGGTGAATTTACCGTTCGGTATAAAGATAATTTGTCATTTTTTAATGTTAGATCTTGTCATCCCGATCATAAATATATTGAAAAAACGCTGATAACAAGTGGGAGGTATCTAAACGATACCGACATTAGAGAAAGGCGTAAAGTAACCGTTATTGGTGAAAAAGTAGTAGAAGTGCTATTTGGCAGAGTGAACCCTATTGGAAAATACATTGATGTAAATGGCATTCAATACAAAGTAGTAGGTACTTTTAAAGACGAAGGAAACGAGTTTGAACAAAAGGTAATTTACATACCTATCAGCACAGCTCAAATTGCCTATGGAGGCGGTAATAAAATTCATAATTTGATTGTTACTGCAGCTAATGCCACCGAGGCGGAATCAAAAATGCTCGAAGCTGACATAATCAGTTATTTAAGTGGGAAGCATAATTTTGACCCAACAGATAAAAAGGCGGTTCGTATTTTTAATGGAGTAGCCAATTTTATGCGTTTTATGAACTTGTTTACAGGCATTCGCTTCTTCTTATTTATAGTGGGGGTATTTACGCTTATTGCAGGTGTTGTTGGGGTAAGTAATATTATGCTTATAGTGGTTAAGGAGCGTACCAAAGAAGTAGGGGTAAGAAAGGCCTTAGGAGCAACTCCAAACTCTATTATAGGCCTGTTTTTACAAGAAAGCATGTTTATAACGTTAACAGCAGGCTATGTGGGTTTAGTGGCAGGTTTTATATTTATTGATTCCGGTTCTCTCTCCGCAATGATGGAAAGCTTTAGTTTTCCTATGGATTTCTTTAAAAGACCTGAAGTGAGTTTAAAGGGAGCTGTTGCCGCAACATTAGTATTGGCAGTTTTCGGTAGTTTGGCAGGATATTTTCCTGCTCGCAAGGCTGCTAAAGTAGAACCGATTGAAGCACTAAAAGACGAATGAATAAAATATTTGAAGTGTGAAGACAGGAGTCGGAAGTTAGAAGTAAAAAAACATGAAGTTTAAATTCGAAAATTTAATTATTTGGCAAAAAGGAATGGAGTTAGCTGAGGATATATTTAAGCTGACCCGTAATTTTCCGAAAGAAGAAATGTATAATCTAACTTCTCAGATTATGAGGGCTTCAGATTCAATTGCTCTTAATATTTCAGAAGGTTCTATAGATCAATCAAATGCTGAGTTTAAAAGATTTATGGGGTATGCTATTCGCTCAATCTAGGTAATACTCAATTCGATACATTTTATGAATATTCATTCAATTTAATGAATATGATGATTGGCTTTAAAAGAAATATTAAATAATGTTTGTAAACCTGCAATTATCTACTCCCGACTTCGGTCTTCAAGCTCTTAGCCCTCACCAACTAAACAAATAATATATGTTTGACTTAGATAAGTGGCAAGAAATATTTATTACCATAAGCAAGAATAAGCTTAGAACGTTTTTAACTGTCTTTGGCATTGGTTGGGGCATATTTATGATTATTATTTTGTTAGGAGCAGGCAAAGGGTTACAAAATGGAGTAGAACGAGATTTCTCCGCTTGGGCTACCAATAGTGGCTTCTTTTGGTCAGAAAGAACAACCATCTCTTATGGAGGTTTTCAGCCCGGAAGAAATGTGCGGTTTACGAATGAAGATACTGAAATTCTCAGAAAAAAAATCAATGGATTATCTTATTTAGCTCCTCGGAATAGGTTGCGAGGAGCAGGAAATAATGTGATTTATAATAATAAAACTGGTAATTTTTCAGTGTATGGTGATTTTCCGGGCTACAGTAAAATTCAGTTAGTTGATGTGGCAGCCGGTCGATTTATAAACGATAAAGACATTGCTGATGAACGAAAAGTGGCTGTTATTGGACGAAATGTGAAGGATGTTTTATTCGAAGATGAAGATCCAATTGGAAAATATATAAAGGTGAGCGGAGTCAATTTTTTAGTCGTAGGCCTCTTCGACTCCAGAAGAACAGGAGAACAAGCAGATAGAGATACGCAAACCATTTATTTGCCCTTTACAACCTTTCAAAAAGCATTTAATTATGGCAATAGGGTAGGCTGGTACGCCTATTCGGTGAAACCGGGGTACAAAGTATCGGATGTAGAAGAAACCATTATTGCCAATCTTATTAAGCGGCATAGTATTCATCCATTGGATTTAGATGCAATTGGCAGCAATAATTTGGAAGAAGAATTTGCGGAAATTTCAGGTTTGTTTACAGGAATTAATGTATTTACCTGGTTTGTAGGTATTAGCACTTTACTTGCTGGGGTAATTGGGGTGAGTAATATTATGCTCATAATTGTGAAGGAACGAACTAAAGAAATTGGTATTCGAAAGGCACTTGGTGCAACTCCAGGCTCTATAATATCATTAATAATACAAGAGTCTATCTTTTTAACTGCTATTGGTGGCTATGTGGCACTTGTAGTAGGTGTAGTAATTATAGAAGTATTGGCAGGAGTGGTGCCAGATGATGGCTTTATGGGACCGCCTGAAGTTGATATTAAAGTAGCAGCTGGTGCATTAGGACTTTTAATTGTGGGAGGTGCCTTGGCTGGCATAATGCCGGCTAAAAAAGCAGCTTCTGTAAGCCCTATTGAGGCTATTCGGGTAGAATAA
>CAZZML010000107.1:4088-8866 GCA_964654735.1 uncultured Roseivirgaceae bacterium
GCCGGCTAAAAAAGCAGCTTCTGTAAGCCCTATTGAGGCTATTCGGGTAGAATAACAATTTAATGAACAATGATTAATTAATAATTATCAATAAAGACAACAAACTCAAAAGCCCAAGGGCATAAATCAACTCAAAACATGAAACGAATCTTAGTAATCTTAACCATCATAATTGCGGTTGCCAGCTTTGTAGGCACAGGCTATTATTTATACCAAAAATCGGAAGAGCCGCCCGTTATTTATGAAACCAATTCTGCTTTTAGAACAGATATTGAACGAAAAACTGTAGCAACAGGCTCAATTGTACCTCGGAAGGAAATTGAAGTAAAATCACAAATTTCAGGTGTAATAGAAACGCTGTATTTGGAGGCAGGAAATCATGTAAAAATGGGAGATAAGATTGCCAAAGTAAAGTTAATACCAAATGTGGTTGCCCTTAACAATGCAGATGTACGGATAAAAACAGCCACGATTAACTTTAAAAATGCTGAGCGGGAGTTGCAACGACAACGTGAGTTGTATGATCAAAAAGTGATTTCAGAATTTGATTATAACCAGTTTTTACTCAATTATAATTTAGCCAGACAAGAAGTGGAAGCGGCCGAAAATAATATGCAACTAATAAAAGAAGGAGCTTCTAAGAAGGAAGGTATGTCTTCGAATATTGTGCGAGCCACTAGTTCGGGTATGTTATTAGATATTCCAGTAAAGGAGGGAACCTTTGTGATAGAATCAAACACATTTAATGATGGTACTACCATAGCTTCCATAGCCAATATGACCGAAATGATTTTCGAAGGAAAAGTGGATGAAGCGGAAGTAGGCAAGCTTAAAGAAGGAATGAATTTGTCCTTAACGGTTGGAGCGTTAGATACCGTTTCTTTTGATGCGGAGCTAGAATATATTTCTCCTAAAGGTGTCGAGGATCAGGGTGCTATACAGTTTGAGATAAAAGCTGCAGTAAGCTTACGTTCTGATAATTTCTTGCGTGCAGGCTATTCTGCTAATGCTGATATTGTTTTAGAAAATAAACAACAAGTGCTAGCTGTAAAAGAAAGCGACATCCAATTTGATGAAGATGAAAAGCCTTACGTAGAAATTATGGTTGCCGACCAAGTTTTTGAAAAACGTATTCTTGAAACGGGTATATCGGATGGTATTAATATCGAGATTTTAGGTGGGATAACTATAGATGATAAGTATAAGCGACTTTCAGACTAACATTCTATTTCGACCTCTCAGTTCTTGTAGAGTGTTCTTTCAAAAAAAGTGTGAATAGTACAAAGTTGTCGTCAATTCTGTTTGCCGGTCTGCAAGTCATTCCGGAGGAATCTTAACCAATAAGCAAGAATTGCATTATGGTTAAGATTTCTACGAAATGACGCTTTGAATAAAAAGAGTGGGAAAGGTGTTGTTATTTGCTTATGGACACCCAACTGTAAAAATAATCAAGGTATATCGGATGGTATTAATATCGAGATTTTAGGCGGGATAACTATAGATGATAAGTATAAACGGCTTTCAGACTAACATTCTATTTCGACCTCTCAGTTCTTGTAGAGTGTTCTTTCAAAAAAAGTGTGAATAGTACAAAGTTGTCGTCAATTCTGTTTGCCGGTCTGCAAGTCATTCCGGAGGAATCTTAACCAATAAGCAAGAATTGCATTATGGTTAAGATTTCTACGAAATGACGCTTTGAATAAAAAGAGTGGGAAAGGTGTTGTTATTTGCTTATGGACACCCAACTGTAAAAATAATCAAGGTATCGGATGGTATTAATATCGAGATTCCCTTAAGTATAAACGGCTAACGGATTAAGCTTTGCCAAGCTCAGGCTTGAAGGTAAAATACCCTGTGGTTTTCTAAATCACAGGGTGTTTTTTATAACTCTCGTCTGTTATCGTCCGAATTAGTGTCAATAAGCTTATTATAAGGATCAACACCCACTTCAGTAGGCTTTTGATCAACGATAATGGTAATCTTATTATTGATTTCGGTGATCTTATGCTTTTTAAGGTAGAGTTCAACTTCTTCCTTTTCTCCGTCTTCATCCTCATTTTCAACAAAAATGCCAATGTCGATATAGTCGGCAAGAAGTACTGAGTATTCAGGCTTTCTCATTTTCTCAGTTTTATAAGAGAGTGAGTCTGCTCCATCTTCAGCAAAATACCGCTTTCCTTTTTCGTTGTTTCTGTATTTGCTTACGTTAAACTCAATATCAACCTGGTATTTTCCATTATCTAACTCGGTTGAGCTTACTTCCACAATTCGGTTTTTATAGAGGGTAATAGTCTCAAACATGTCTTTAATTACATACTGCAACGAGTCTGGAGTAACCTCTCTAATATAATCTACCATTTCGATGGAAGTGGTATAAGGAGGTTCTTGAAATTTAACTTTGTTTATATACCGTTTTAAAGCCATGTTTAAACTGTCCTCACCTATATAATCACTTAAGGCATAAAATACCAGCGATCCTTTTTGGTATCGGATATAAGCCTGGCCATCGTTATACATTAAGGCATTCTCACGCTTTCGTTCGGCTGTTCTAGATATTAAATACTTATCCAACGCATCTTTTAAGAACTTACGCATTTTGCTAGCCCCATGTTCGTGCTCAAGCACTTTTAATGAAACATACTCGGATAAGCTCTCGGACATCATAGTTGCACCTCGTACATCTGCGCCAATTACCTGATGTGCCCACCACTGATGCGCTACTTCATGCACAGTAATTGCGAAAGGGTAATCTACGCCTCCTTCTTCACTATCATCCACATCGGCAATAAACCCAATTCCTTCAGAAAAAGGGATGGTATTAGGAAATGACTGAGCACCACCACCGCTTGTTCTTGGAAACTCAATTATTCTAACCTGGCGGTGCTGGTAAGGAGAGAAATATGTGGAATTATAATCCAATGAAGCCTTAATGCCTTTAAAAAATCGATCCAGATTATATTCATGGCCTTTGTGATAATAAATCTCTAAATTAACATCATTCCACTTATCCTTAACTACCTCATACCGAGCTGAATTGAACGCATAAAAGTTTAGGATTTTACTATCCATTTTATAATGGAAATATCTTCGGCCATTCTCAACCCATTCTTTTTGCAAATATCCGGGAGCTATGGCAATTTGATCTTCAGAAGTACTTACCGTTGCCTCAAAATCAATCCAATCAGCATCTTTAGCAATGTAGGTATTGCCTAGCGCAGTAGTGTCGGAAGGTGGAGGTTTTAACTTATTTTTAGGCAAATCATACTTTTTACGAGTTTCATCGTCCTTCATTTCTCCATCACTTGAATAGCCTAGTGAAGGGAATAGTTGCATATTATTTATAAAGGTTCCATTGCCTCTAACCGGTGAATGCTTTCTCAAAAATGTATTGGCTTTATTATGAACTGTAAAAGTGAGCGTTAGACTATCACCGGGATTTAAGGGTGTTGTTAATTGATAGATATCAAAATTATAAACGGAGTCCTCCATCACTAAACTTGTTGGCTTGCTAAATTCAAACGTACTTGGGTAATCATTATGATTCAGAAAAATACTATCAATGGCTTTGCTTGATTTATTTACCATTAAATAAGTGCCATTTGCATCAAAGTTGAGCTTGTTAGGGTAAATGTTTACATTGGTTTTTACTGCTATTATTCTTGGTTGAATGGCATGTTCATAATGCTTGTATTTTTTTTCCCACTCTACTTGCTGTTTCTCTTGCTCGTTGCTAGATATGCGCTCGTTTAAGAAATTATTCTCGTAATAAATCCTAAACCCCAAGGATAAGAAAGCGATAAGGAAAACGAAAAAGCCAATCATTGCGCCTCCCTTAAATCGTGATTTAGCAATTTGTAGTCTTTCTTTAACTGAGTGGGGTACACCTCGCACCCAAAACAAACCGGCAATTATTAAAAGTGTGCCGCCTGCAAGCACCCAGTAGAATTTATATACTAAGTAATTGGTTATTGAACTTCCATAACCATTCATATCGGAGTAAGCATACCCAGACCCTTGGTTATACTTAAACACAGATTGCTCAATGCCTATTTGAGATAAAAATGGAATGCCAATTGAAATCATAAGCAATACAAATAATCCCAAATATGGGTTTCTAATTAATGTTTGTATAAATAAGGCCATAAGAGCCCAAACAACGAAATGGATAAATTTGAGACCGTACAGCTCAAATAAATAATGCCCTATTTCGAATTTATAATAGCCGTTATATACTTGAATTAGTACCCCTCCAATTAATATTACCAATAGCAATACCAATTGCATTTTTAATAAGGCTATTAATTTTGATGCCAATAATGCCCAGTTAGGAATAGGGGTAACATCTATTAAATGATCCACTCTTGCAATATTGCCTCTATGTACAAGCATACCTGCATATAAAAAAGTGGTAATGTTTATAAAGAGCGAAAAGCTATTTCCCGGAATAAGTAGAACTTGCCAGGTAACCGGTAAGGTTTTAGTACCAAATACCTCACCAAGTACCATGGCCGTTATTAAAATAAACATAAGGCCAACGAGCACGATGCTTAAAAATGGCCAACTCGTAACAATATATTTAAAATCTACATTTGATAACCGCCAGGTGGTTTTAAGGTGTTGTAGAAAGGTGAAATTGAAGTTAACCTTAGGTAAAATTACTCGTGTAATTCCTCCAAAATTTTGTTTGGTGCTACGCTCTCCTTGCTTCTTTCTAAAACTAAACGAAATAGCATTTTGGGAGAATGTAAAAAACTTATAAACGAATCCGAAGATAAGTG
>CAZZML010000108.1:0-8855 GCA_964654735.1 uncultured Roseivirgaceae bacterium
GCCCCGCATATGGGAGGTACAGAGCAAACTTATATTCAAGAGGCGTTTGATACCAATTGGATTTCTACCGTTGGACCTCAGATTAATGCATTTGAAGAAAGTCTTTCTCAATATACACATACAAAGCATGTGGCAGCTTTAGCATCAGGTACTTCAGCCATTCATTTAGCCTTAAAAATACTGGGAGTTGGACAAAATGACACTGTCATTACTCAGTCGTTTACATTTGCTGCATCTGCATTCCCCATCACTTATTTGGGTGCAAAACCAATCTTTATCGATTCTGAAAAAGAAACCTGGAATATGGATCCAAATGTGTTGGAAGATGCAATTAACCAAATCAACAAATCAACAAATCAACTACCAAAGGCTATAATTCCAGTTCACCTTTACGGTATGCCTGCCCAAATGGATAGAATTAAAGAAGTGGCAGCTAAATACAATATTCCAATAATTGAAGATGCAGCCGAAGCATTAGGTTCTACTTATAAAAATACGCCTTGTGGATCACTAGCTGACATGGGAATCCTTTCTTTCAATGGCAATAAAATAATTACGACTAGCGGAGGAGGAGCTTTGTTGTCAGATGATGAAGCGTACATAAATAAGGCGAAATTCTTAGCTACTCAAGCGCGAGATGATGCTCCGCATTATGAGCATACTCAAATAGGCTATAATTACCGACTAGGGAATATTAATGCTGCTATCGGCTTAGGGCAGATGGAGGTTTTAAATGAGCGAGTGAAACGTAAGAGAGAAATATTTGATTTCTATAAAAAAGGGTTAGCTGATTTAGATGAAATTGAATTTCAACCTGAGCTAGAAGGTGTTTTTTCAAATCGCTGGCTTACAACTATACTAACTAATTCTTTCGGTAAACGTGAATCGATTCGCTTAGCCTTAGAAGAAGAGAATGTCGAATCACGCCCATTATGGAAACCTATGCACTTGCAACCCGTGTTTAAAGATGCCGCATATTTTGGAGGTGTTGCGGCCGAAGGTTTGTTTAACAAAGGGCTGTGTTTACCTAGTGGTACTGCCATAATGGATTCAGATTTAGAAAAAATTATTCAACTAATTAAGTCTCAATTTTGAGTATATCTAAAACTGACAATATTGCTATAATTGGAGCTGGTGGCTTAGGTAAAGAAATAGCTAACTTGCTGAAACGGCAGCACAGTTTTGCTGGGTTTTATGACGATAAAAAACTTGAAAGTGACTATTTAGGAACCATCGATTTAATATCTAAAAGTGAGTACTTAAGTTATTTAGTGGCAATTGGTGATCCTCTTACAAAAAAGAAAGTTATTGATAGACTTTTAACCAAAAGCCTCAAGTATTCCACCCTAATAAGTCAACATGCAATAGTAAGTCAATCACATTTAAAAGGATTAGGAATAGTTATTTGCGATGGCGTAATAACAACGATAGATTGCCAAATTGGCTCTCACGTTCTGTTAAATTTAAATGCAACGATTGGCCACGATGTAGTTATTGGCGATTATTGCTCGATTATGCCAGGAGCTAACATCTCGGGCAATGTTAAAATCGGAGAGGCTTCCTTGATTGGTTCTGGGGCAGTTATACTGCAAGGGATTAACATTGGCAAAAATGTAAAAGTGGGAGCAGGTGCAGTAGTTACAAAAGATATTCCTGAAAGTACAACCGTTGTAGGCGTTCCTGCAAGGCCAATAATTCTATAACCAATAACCCTATCCCTCTTCTCCAACAATACAAACCAGCTATCTTTTTCCTCCTTCGGTTTCTCGGTGTTTATATTTTAGGCAATGTAATATATGGACTTTGGGTAGTTAGCTTTGGAACATTTGCTGATACTGTTACCCTTTTAGTTGCAAAGCACACAGCACAATTATTGAGATTAATTGGTTTTGGTGTAATTGATTCACCTTCTGCTTTATTGCCTAATGTGGCTTTAATGTTAGATGATAATGTAGTTGTAAATGTGTACGAAGGGTGCAATGCCATTAATGTGTCTATTCTCTTTATCGCTTTCCTGTTTGCCTATAAAGGTAGTTTAAAAAGAACTATGGTGTTCTCAATTGTGGGTTTAATCAGTATTTACTTATTTAACCTGCTGAGAGTAGGAGGGTTGTTTTTAATAGCGCTCCATTTTCCTACTCATTTATACTTAATGCACAAATTTGTATTTACAGGGATAATCTATGCCTTTGTGTTTGGGTTATGGTTTATTTGGGTTGCTAGATTCAACCACAAAGAACACAGAGAAGGCACTGAGAGCACGAAGTAATATAATAGTTCTCTGTGGCCTTTTTGAAATCTTCTTAGTGTCCTTTTGTAGTTAAATTTTGAATGAATAAAACCAAAATTCTATATTCGATAATTGCAATTACCACTCTTATTGCCCTCTATATCTTCCAGCGATTTAATTATGCCGAAATTTTCTCACATTCTTTTACTCCCAACACCCAATTTATTATTAACCGCACCATTCGTTTTGTGCTTAATGATTTAGCAGTAATTCTCCTTATTTATGCAATTTTTAATAACAAACAACTTCTAAAAATTGCCTTTGGCATCCAATTAATCGAGATGCTGATTATTTTGCCCCTCTATTTTTGTTTTAAACTCTCCCTAGAAGGAGCTTCAGAAATTTCCTCTCCACTGCTCTCTTTTGTTCACCGCATTGTGGTAAACCCCATCATTATGCTTCTTTTAATACCAGCCTTTTGGTTCCAGTCTCAACACCTAAATTCGAACTCTTAACTTCTAATTTTACAACTTCTAACTTTCGACTTCTAAACTTCTAACTTCAACAACATTTCTAATTTCTAATTTTTAATTTCCAATATCGGTTACAAAATGGTATTTTTGTGTATTGATAACTATCCATTTTAAATTTAATTTCACAAGTGTAAATTTATGACAAGATATATCCTCTCTGTATTTCTACTTTTAACTAGCCTTTCATCTTATTCTATTACTTATTATGCAATAAGCAATGGGGCTTGGAATACTGCAGCTATGTGGTCGTTAACCCAAGCAGGTGTAGGTGGAGCAGGAATCCCTGGGTCTGGAGATGATGTATATACAAATGGGTTTATTGTGGGTGTTACTGATACAAGAGTATGCCGCAATATTTTTGTTGATGATGTTACTGTGAATGGTCTCTTTCTAAATGCACAACTAACCGTGACAGGAACAATGATTGGTCATAGTCGAAATCTTTTTGGTTTTTTGGGTCCCGCACCCAATAACCCTTCGGTTGCTGTGATTGGAGGTGGAAGCACTGTTATTTTTACTGGAGTAAATACAAATACCAATGGGGGAGCTACTGCTGCTAATGTTGTAATTGGGTACTGGAACAGTTCTGCTACTATTCCCAATAGCATTTTGACTTTTGGAGTTGGTAATGCAAGAGTTTTTACTATTTCAACAGGAACATCGGATTACATATTTGGTAACTTAACAATATCTTCTGGTAATTTATCCTTCGATCAGGCAACAGTAACAGGAGTTCAGTTTACAGGAACGTTGACTGTTGATGGTTCGGTTCAAGTAGATGTTCCATTTTATGGGGGAACAACATCTACAAACTTTCCTACATTAGATATAAATGGAATTGTTACAATTGGATCATCCTCATATTTGAATGCAAATACAATAAATCTCAATTCTGGAGGGGTTTTGAATGTTGGCAATAACCAAACAAATGGTTGGTGGCATGATGCAACAACAGGGCCAACTTTTACTCCAGCAATAGCCTCAACAGTTAATTATAACAGGGGGTCAGCGCAAGGAATAGCTGCAAGAACTTATGGTAATCTATCAATTACTTCGGGGGGAGCTCCTGTTGCAAAAACACTATCGGCTGCTGGTACTTTAACAGTTCAGGGCAACCTGTCTATTGGGGGTTCTACTACTTTGGCCTCAAGTAATGCTAATACAATAACTATTCAAGGCACCACTACTAATGATGGAATATGGACTGTTGTTCAACCCATTCAGTTTAATGAAGGAAGTACTCAAATAATAAATGGTACTTCAGGGATTGCGTTTAATAGCACTGTTACATTTTTAAATGCTATGAATATAGATTCTGATATTACATTTGAATCTACAGTAAGTTGTGGAAGCAATGCTATGTCGTTTGCAAGAGGTTTTACAAATAATGGCACTTATAATTGTTTGGGCACTACCACATTTGATGGAGTAGCTGGGCAAAGCATTGGAGGCTCAAGTACAACCACTTTTGCCAATTTAACCATTTCAAATTCTTCTTCAACTGCTACCATTAATGGTACTGGCAGCAGGGTAACAGGAACCCTTACATTGAGCGCAAGTAGTGGCTTTAATGCAAACGGATTATTAACTATAGTTTCGGATGCTGCTGGTACTGCTAGGGTGGAAGCCATCCCGGGTTCAGCAACATTCTCTGGAAATGTAATCTATCAGCGTTATATAAATGGAGCTCAAGAATGGCATAATATTGGGTTCCCGGTAAATGGAACAACAGCAGACATAATCAGTAGTGGTTATCCAGATCCCAATGCTAGCCTTGGGGGGGATTTTGCTAGGTATAATGAGGCAGCAGCAGGTGATTTGAATGCTGGCTGGGAAACTTCTAAACTGCCTTTTACAGCTATAGATGACACTCAAGGTTACTCATTTTGGACACGTACAGCACACACTCCTGGTACCTTAACCTTTTCAGGATCATTGAATACGAGCAATATGTCATTACCAATTACAAGAACGGTACAAAATGGACTTGATGATGATGGGTGGAATTTAGTAAACAACCCTTATGCTTCTCAAATTGATTGGGCGAGTGCTAGTTGGACTAAAACTAATATTGATGCAACTATTTATGTGTGGAATGGTTCTGCCTATCTTTCTCTAAATGGCTCAGGTACCATTGCATCGGGTCAATCGTTTTGGGTACATGCCAATGCAGCCTCTCCTATTTTAAATGCTACTCAAAATGTAAAAACCAGTGCAGCTGCTACTTTTTATAGAACTTCTGAGGCTGGTATAGCAGATCAGCTTTCCATTACTTTAGGTGATGGTGAAGTCTCGGATTTAGCCAGAATACGATTTTTAGATGATGCCATTGAAGAGTTTGATAGTAAATATGATGGCTATAAATTACAAAATGAAATTTTCAACCTTGCGTCAACTACTCAAGCTGGGTTAGATTTATCAATTAACACCCTTCCTTCGTCTGCTATGGATAGGGTAATTAAGTTAAATATTTCAAATATTAATGAAGGTAGTAGCTACCAACTAAGATTTGATGGGCTATCGTCTTTTGATTCTTCTCCTACTTTTACATTGAAGGATAGTTTTCTAAATACGTCCACTGTTCTTGAAGAAGGTTTTGAGTATAACTTTAGTGTTACTTCCGATACAACTAGTTATGGTTCTTCACGCTTTTCGATAGTTGTAGAATCTCAAATAATTTTGGGAGTAGATGGTACACTATCAGGAGACAAGTCTGGAATAACCATATACCCAAATCCGGTAACGCAATATTTAAATATTATAAATTCAAGTAAACAAAAAATCAATTTAGTGTCTATTTATGATTTAAATGGTAAGATTGTTTATTCTAAAACTAAAAATATATCTCATAATATTGATATGAGTAATATGAAAAAAGGAATTTATATTATTAATATTGTCACCGATAATAAAACGATCACGTACAGAGTAAGCAAAAAATGAGACTAGGGCTTGTAATAATTTTTATATTTATTTCATCGTTATTGGCTGCGCAGCCAGGAGGAGGAGGCCCAGGTGGGGGAGGTGATCCAGATGTGCCTCTTGGCGGAATAGAGTTGTTGATAGCAGCAGGCGCTTTATTCGGAGCTAAAAAAGCTTTTGACAAAAAGAAACCTAAGTAATTATGTTAAAGAAGCTTAGGGGAATAAGAATATTGCCTCGGTGGATCATTATTTTAATTGATGCGTTCTTTGTTCTTATTGCTGCTTCATTTTCCTATGTTCTTAGGTTTAACTTCGATCTTGTTGCAGTAGATCAAAGCCATTATGAGATTGGAATTCCGGTTTTTGTCTCATTGTCGATATTAGTTTCACTCTTAACTCATAGTTATTCCGGTATTATTAGATATACTGGGTTTCAAGATGGCCTAAGAGTAGCCTATACGCTGGGTATAGCTGCTGCTATTTCAGCTATAGTAAACTATTTTTACTATAATTTTTATGGGATAACGGCTCTTCCAAACTCAATTAATTTAATCGCATTTTTTATTGGGGTAGTAATGTTACTATCCTATCGTTTAGGCGTTAAGTTTATTTTTGAATTTTTAAAGGGCAATAGAAGGTCTAATAGAAAGATATTAATATTTGGTGCAGGGGAATCGGGTCAAATGGTTCACCAACTATTTGCAAATGACCCTTTATACAAGGTAGCAGGATACTTAGAAGATGATTCTAACAAAATAGGAAAGGTTGTTAATGGAGTTAAAATTTATAGGGGGAAAGATTTTGAGGAATTATTGGACAACGATTATATTGATGAACTTATTATATCTGTTCAAAATCTTGATTATTCAAGAAAAAGTGAGCTTGTTGATATTGCCTTTAGAAAAGGAAAAAAGGTTTTGCACGTTCCTCCAGTTAATAAGTGGGTAAAGGGCGAACTTAGTACTAGGCAAATTAAAGAGATTAATATCGAAGATTTGCTAGGGCGGGATGCCATTAACCTAAGTAATTATTACGTTGCAAATGAAATTGAATCAAAATCCATCTTAATTACGGGTGCTGCTGGTTCAATTGGTAGTGAGATTGTTAGACAGCTAGCAGTTTATAAGCCTCAAAAACTTATACTCTTCGATCAATCTGAAACTGGTATGTTTCATTTAAAGCATGAACTTAAAAATCTCCATATTGATTCCATAAGAATAGAATTCGTTATTGGTGATGTAACTAACCCTGATAGGGTTTCTCATATATTTGAAACGTTTAAGCCAGAAATTGTGTTTCATGCAGCTGCCTATAAGCATGTGCCTATGATGGAAGTAAACCCTACTGAAGCCGTTTTTTGTAATGTACAAGGTACTCGATTATTAGCAGAGGCATCTGTAAAAAACCAAGTGGAAAAGTTTGTTTATATATCTACTGATAAGGCTGTAAACCCCACAAATATTATGGGGGCTTCTAAGCGAATAGGAGAAATGTTTGTTCAATCTTTGAATAATATTGCGGATAAGGGGGCTTTTTCTGGCACTAAATTTATTACTACTCGCTTCGGTAATGTTCTTGGGTCAAGTGGCTCGGTCATTCCTCTTTTTAAAAATCAAATAGCCATGGGTGGGCCAGTTACAGTAACACATCCGGAAATAACACGTTATTTTATGACAATCCCTGAAGCTTGTCAGTTGGTGCTTGAGGCAGCGGCAATGGGTAAAGGGGGAGAAATTTTTATTTTTGATATGGGTGATTCAGTTAAGATTGTTGAATTAGCCGAAAAAATGATAAAACTATCAGGATTTGAACCGCACTCTGAAATAGAAATCCTGTTTACAGGCTTGCGGGAAGGAGAAAAGCTATACGAGGAGCTATTAAACGATAAGGAAAATTGTACTAATACCCATCATACTAAAATTATGATTGCTAAAGTAATCGATCATCCCTTCCTTAAAATAAATAGTGCCATAGATGAGATTATTCTATTGGCTAGCAGTCAAAAGGAGTTTGAGATGGTACAAGCAATGAAACGGCTGGTTCCTGAATATATAAGTAATGAATCTAAATTTGGTAGGTTAGATAATATATCGGCAAGTTAACTAAAATAAAAATCAAGCTCACCTTCTTTTTCTGCCATTATTATATTTAGATCTTTTGCCTGGTTTACTTCCTCTGCTTTTCGCACCAAAAATATTAGGAGGCAAAAAATAATCAGCTCTAATACTCAGTATAAAATAGCCGTCTTTATTGTCAGGGTTCCCTCTTTGGCCTCCAGGAGTAGCAACGCCTCCATCTAGCTCAAATCTTTTATCACTCATAGCTGCTGCTAAAGGGTCTTCGAAAGCTGCAAGACCTGGATAAACAGTACTCACATCATCCAAATAGTCGGTAAAGGTAAACCGATAAGCACCAGAAATGGTAACGTTTAAAAATGGTGTGGCCATAATTTTAACACCCGCACCAATTGGTACTACCAAAGTTACTGGAGAATAATTGATTTGTTCAGTTTGAAGCTTTCTTAACCCAACCATTTTTCCTGCAGAAGGATTAGGGGATCCATCTGCATATGTGTTTGTTGATAACCCTTTTGGAGTATACCAAGTGACACCAATACCAGCTAACAGAAAAGCATTAATTGGTTTTCTTTGATAATAACGTGCACCATCTTCAAATAACTGAACGATGCCAGTAGCAGCTAACTCAAAAGCCGTAGTAGTAAAACTCAAATTTCTTACTTTTCGTCCATTAGCATCGGCAAATTGATCTCCTCCAGTAAGTTGAAACACTGTCAATGCACCCCTTACAGAAAATCTACCATCAATTCTCCTTTCAATACCTCCTTCAATATTCCACTTTGTACCTTCAAACAATTTTCCTGGATTTGCTAAATCTCCAAAATACTTTGCTGTCCCAGTACCAAAAGAGCCAATCCACTGTCTTTCAATTCTACGATTGTAAAAACTCTGTGAAAATAGCTGGAAGCTAAATCCAACAAACAAAAATAATAGTATAAGTCTTTTCATTAACCCAAATTTGGATGTTTAAAGGTAATAGGATATCTATCAAAATACAAATTATTTTAAAGGCCTTACAAAAAAGCAAGGTCTAACTAGCCTGAATAATTCATGAATAATCTATTACGCATTCCAATTGCCAACCATTCAA
>CAZZML010000109.1:0-8835 GCA_964654735.1 uncultured Roseivirgaceae bacterium
CCAGTTTACAGCTTGGCAAAGACAACTTTGATCTTTTTGCCATTAACTTTAACGATCATTATACGGGGCTGTTGCCCTTTACCAACTGGCTGCAAGCCGAAATGGCTAAAAATGGCTATAGCAAACCCATTATGGTAGGCGATGCCCGCACTACTGCTTGGTCACGTAGCGATGATGGCAGTAGTATCATCCTGCCAAAGCGTTACCCGGCAGGGTTTGCGGAAAGTATTACAAACACTTCGAACCCTCAGCATGCCAATAACCTTAAGCTCTACCATGCCGATGAAGTACAACAGAGCTTGCGCAAAATCCTCACAGCCCTTGCTTCGGGTCAGCAGGCCATCTCGCTACAACCTGCATGGGGGCCGGAAATACACGAACGTATGTTCTGGCAAGATGCCGGCTTGCTCAACAGCCGGGTAATGGCAACTACTCAACGTATGAACGGAGCACAAAAGCCAGTTTTTTATGCCGTTAAACAATTAATAGATGAACTTCTGGGCGCAGACCTCCCCATCCAAATCCTTGACCTTGGCGCAAATGTGTATGCTTACAAAATGAGCCGGGAGGGGAAAGATATTTTTCTGCTCTGGCACGAAAATCAGTTTGAAATTGATGGTCAGGGATTAGTACAGCGTAATCAAACTACCACTGTGGACTTAACTTCCTTTGTTACCACATCACAAGTGCGTGTAAAACAATTTGTTACAGAACTGGATACTGAAGGTGCTCCTATTTATCCTGAATACAAGGTAGTTCCTGCAAATAATATTACTATAGACGAAACTCCCGTATTTGTTGAGGCAACTTTGACTACTTCTATCAAGGATACCAGTAGTTCCTCATTAAAACTTGGTTTAAAGCAAAATTACCCAAATCCGTTTAGAACAAATACCACAATCGAATACCAAGTTGCTCAGTCGAACCATGTTTTATTGCGCATTTTTGATATACAAGGACAAGAATTACATGTACTAGTGAATGAAGAGCAATCTGTTGGGATTTACTCAGCAGTTTGGGATGGGAAAGACAGTTTTGGGAAAGAGCTTGAAGGTGGGATTTATTTTGCTCAGTTACAAGCTAAAAACAGTGTACTAACAAAAAGGCTTTTGCTCTTGCGATAAAAGGATGTTTAATATGATAGGTTTTAACACTAAAACACTCATTGCAATCATCGTGATTTTGCAATCAAATTTCTTGTTTGCACAAGTTTTCGAAACAACAGACAGGTTGGGTGTTGCAATAGGGGCATCTTTAGAAAATAAAAATTTTGCTAACCCTCTTTATGATCTTGGCGTAAAACAAACCCATCTTAATGTTTGGTGGGGGGAAATAGAACCCACGCAGCAAAACTATGATTATACTATTATTGATACTTTTTTAGAAAAATTGCCTAATGATGCATTTGCTATATTTAGGATAAGTGCCAGAAAAAATACCTGGGGCAATATCGACTCACCCGATAATACAGTTCCTGCCGACCTGTCAGTTAACGGGTCATTTTACAACTATGTGTATAATGTGGTTATAAGAACCAACGGAAGGGTAAAATATTTTGAAAGCGAATGGGAAGCAGATTGTGTTTTAAACCATTGGACAGGAACAGCTTCTGAATATGCTGAGTTATCAAGAACATTTTACAAAGCTGTAAAGGATGCAGATTCAGATGCTTTTGTTATTATGGGAGGCAGTGCCGGGAGCAGTAATAATAATGGGGCTATAGCCAATTGTGCACAATCTTTTTTCGATACAGTATTTACAGACCTTGCAAATGATAGCGAAGAAAAAACGTTTGATGTTTTTGATATCCATTTGTACGATGAGTTATATGATATTCCTGAAAGAGTAAAATATTTCAGGAATAATTTAGATAGTTATCCTGAATTTTCAGGAACTCCTATAATTGTTACCGAATATGGAGGGCCGTTTCCTTCAGAATTCAGATATGTAGATCCACAACAATTTTTTGATTTAACAAACATCGAATTAGTGAATGACCCTTGTCTTCTTGCCGGAGATTTAACAAATACACCTCTTTATCCAGGCGGTTATTCAAACCAACTTAGAATGATGTTTGGATATGGTATTGAAAGCAGCCTGAAAGATAAAAGGGATAGGATTCAAGGGAGACAAATGGTTCAGAGAACTGTTTTAGCTTTATCTGAAGGGGTAGAGCAGTTATATTGGTGGAATATAGCAACTAATGCCTGGTGGGCTCAGTGTGAAACAGGTTTTTACAGACATCCGATTTTTGGTAAAATGCCACTTACCGAATTGCAAAGTGATGGTACTTTGATTCCAAATCCAACTTATTATTACTACCAAACAATGGCTCGTTATTTAAATGAAGTTCAATCCGTAACCAGAATATCAAACATAAATACAGACATCTATCTTTATGAATTATTATATTATGATGGTTCAATAGCCTATGTTGCATGGGAAAGACGAGACCAGTTTAGTGGTGAAGATGATACACCCATACCATTTACCTTTATAACACCCTGGTCAGAAGTACAAACCACAGAGCTATTTAAGGAAGATTCTCCCAATATTTACTCAATCCCAGATGGGCAGCTCACTTTGCAAATTACCGATACACCGGTATTTATAGAAAAATCAACTCTGACCCCAGTTGAAAATGATCAAAATTTTGCTTCCAAAACCTTCGAACTGAAACAAAACTACCCCAATCCCTTCAATACAAGTACAAAAATAGAATATGAACTTAAAGTTTCAGCACATACTGTTTTGCGTATTTATGATATTTTTGGACATGAAATCAGTACACTGATAGATGAAATGAAGATGCCTGGGCAGCATTCAACGGTATGGAACGGAATTGACAACTTAGGTAATACAGTACCCAATGGTATTTATTTCTTGCAAATGAGTGCAGGTGAATCTGTTCAAATAAAACGACTTATGCTGCTGAAGTAATGGGTGGTACGACAATCGAAGATAAATATTCAAACTGCAAATTATTTCAAACTCTTTGATACATATTCTATTTTAGTATTGTACTATAATAGTATGTTAACAAAAGCAATAGAAAATGATTAAGTATATGAGATGCATTCTAACAAAAATATTGCCCTATGGTTTTATGATACTACTAATTGAGTGTAAGTCGAAACCAGAAACAGTGAATCCGGTAGATAGTTTTTTACACCCCTATTCTTCCTCTTCAATATGGAATCGGCAGGTTCCTGCTAATGCAGAGTTCATAGACGTGCAAGATGCCATTTGGGGAGATTCGGAACAGGCTCCAACTTCGATTTATCCTGATCTTGTAGGCATCTATTATATAGATCAATCGCAGCCGGCAACGAATTTTCGACTTACCGAAGGATGGAATTATCCGGAACGGGCAAATTCTAGGGGAGGCACACTGTTTCAGCGCAGGCTATCGCCCGATGCTGGAACTGACTTGCGATATCCCAACAACGGAAACGCAAATTACGTGATTATTGATCCTGCCACAGGAATTGCTGATGAAGGAACCGGAGCCTGGCGTGACCCAGAGTCTGATTTTTTAACATTTTATGATGGCAGTAACCTTCATAATATTGATGTTGTTAACGGTGATGGCCGTATAGGGACTCGTGGCTCACGTATGTCTGTACTTGGAGGGGCAATTCGATTAGGAGAGTTGGGAACACTGCAAGAAGGAGGATCAGGCATTAATCATGCCATGGCCGTTGCGCTTAGCAGCAGGCGGTACTCAAAAGATGTTTATTATATCTGGCCTGCCTATACAGGTGACGGGTTTGCGGCTGAACCATTCGGGTATCTGGGCAATAATCCATATTACACTATGGGAACTTTGCTTGCCATTCCATCTAATGTTGACATTGAATCATTTAACTGGAGTACCCCTCAAGGACTTGCTACCGCAAAAGCAGCACAAAAGTATGGGTGGTATATAGTAGATTCCGGAACAGGTGAAGCAGGAGGAAATACTATTGCAATAGGTATTGAACGCCAGGCTGCATACAATGATATGGGCCTCACCATTGATACTGATACTAATGAGCGGGAAGTTGACCCTGCTAAGATAGATATACTTGGATTTACGGATGACATCCAACAAATACTACGTTTAGTTGAAGCAGTAAAGAATAATACCTAGATTGAGCGATTCAGTGGAGATGAGAAGTGCTAATGTACTGAGAATAATCCCGATAATTTTCGGGATTATTCTCAGTACATTAGTGCCTGTCTGCCAAATCAGGCAGGCTTATCGCTTCAGAGAATCGCTCAATCTAGGTAATAATTAGTTTTTGCCTATAAATACAGCAACAAGCAAAAAAGCTTTTTTTTATTTCCGAGTAAGGGTAAGATAATACTTAGGGGTTATATAATTGAAAGACAACTTTCAGGTTTAAATTAATTAAGAAAACTATAATTAAAAATTATGAAAAATCTAATTCAAAAAACAATCAAACCATTTCTAGCAACATTAGTACTTGTAGCAGGAATGATGGCTTGTGAGCAAAACCCGGGTATTGAGCAACCTGCAAGTATTTTGCCAGATAAATTTGGCATTGATATTCCCAGTTCTATTAGTAATAATGGTAATATTTCAGGCAGAATATCAAATGGAAGATCGAGCGGAGAAGACGTATTGCAAGGAGACGACATTTACCAACACCTTGAAACTTTTATCTATATTGGTGAATCAGCGGCAGACATTGTTGAAGAGATAATTGCTGGTATTAGACAGCACAATATTAACAGTGCATTAACCTTAACTTATAATAGCGATGATGACGGAAGAGCTAAAACGCTTGTTGTGGTTGAAGGTGATACGTATGAAGGTATAACCTACGAATTTAGCTTAACTATTACGGATACTGATTCTGAAGGGAACCAAGATGGTGGTTACGCCATGCAAATATTTTGGGATAGAAGCCCAATTAAAGGAGTGGCAATTATTAAACCTGCAAATTTAGATTTCGTACACGAAGCAGATGCAGGTGAGGCTGTTTATAAAATAGAATATGATTCAGAGAGTGATTTAGGGTATGATGCGCATATGATTGTTTCGATTGTTGATTTAACGCTAGAGCAACCAAATGTGAATCCATATTCTATGAGAACTCTACAAATGTTTGTAGGCAAAACAGGTGATGTAATTGATGTTTATGGGAACTCGAACCACCCTAATGCACAATTTTTTACTACCGACACAGGATTTAACTGGGCATTTGTAGCTGCGGGTTACGAAAGCAAAGACCTTGGAGTTGCTGAAGTAGGCTTACCTCCAAGTAATCTGGACGAGTCAAGTAGAGATATACTGCTTAATACTTACTCAGTCAGAAATGTATTTACAGAGCAGCTTATAACGGAGTTTCCAAACATTGAACAAAATTTATTAGACCTATATTTAATGCATACTGATGGCCCTGGTTATTTTACAGATGAAGGTTTTATTGCAGGAGGGACTCCTCCATCAAACCTATGGGATGAGCTAGTAGTTAGGATTGGCGACTTAGCGCCTTATAACCCTGCTGAAATAAGCAACTTGCAGATAGATTTTGAGTAATACGTTGGTTAAGGGCTTGTGCAGAGATAAGTTGGACAAATATGGCGTAGTAATTTTGTTTGTTAATAAGGCGAAAAACGCAGGCATAGCAACGCTATAACGAGTATTTTCAACGTAATTAGCGGACAAAAGAACAAGCTAGAATGTACAACTTGTCTCTGCACAAGCCCTATGTTAGTTTACAAACCCTGTCCGCCAGTTGGCGGACAGGGTTTGTTTTTATTTCAGCTTAAAAAACCTTGTCCTTTGGGCAAGGTAATGTTCTTTAGGCTATGCCTGTATTTGTTTCCACAAAAAAAATGAATAATGCGGGTTAGAAGGTGGATTCTTTATTTGGCAAACGAGTTTGTTATAAAAATCACTATCTTTGCGGCTCGAAAAATCTGAACTTATGTAAAGCCAGCGCTTTGGGAATTCGTCTTGCCATTGGAGAAAGCTACACAAAGGCATTGGAATTCAATTAAACGCACATGAACTCGATTAGGAATATTGCCATTATTGCCCACGTTGACCACGGTAAAACTACCTTGGTTGATAAAATTATTCACGAATGTGAAGTATTAGACCCCCGTAAAGAAACGGGAGAATTAATTCTTGACAGTAATGACCTTGAAAGAGAAAGAGGAATTACCATTCTTTCAAAAAACGTATCAGTAAATTATAAAGGTGTAAAAATCAATATTATTGATACCCCCGGACACGCAGATTTTGGTGGAGAGGTAGAGCGTGTGTTACGTATGGCCGATGGTGTTCTTTTGTTGGTTGATGCCTTTGAAGGTGCTATGCCTCAGACACGATTTGTATTGAGTAAGGCCATAGCCTTAGGGTTAATTCCAATGGTAGTTATTAATAAGGTTGATAAGGAAAACTGTACGCCTGACATTGTACACGAGCAAGTGTTCGACCTAATGTTCAATTTAGATGCTACTGAAGAGCAATTAGACTTTGTTACGCTGTATGGGTCTTCTAAGCAAGGTTGGATGAGTACAGATTGGAAAAATGTAACAGATAATATCACTCCTTTGCTAGATGCGGTACTAGAAACTATTCCTGAAGCTCCTTATCAAGAAGGCACACCTCAAATGCAAATTACCTCCTTAGACTTTTCTAGTTTTACTGGTCGAATTGCTATCGGTAGAGTATTTAGAGGAGATTTAGAAGTTGGCAAAGACTATATGCTTTGCAAAAAAGACGGCAACAAAAAAGTTCGAATAAAAGAACTATATGAGTTTATAGGTCTTGGAAAAGAAAAAGTTACTAAAGTAAGGGCAGGCGATATTTGTGCAATTGTTGGAGTAGAAGGATTTGAAATTGGCGATACCATTGCGGATTTAGAAAACCCAGAAGCCTTGACCCGTATTGCTGTAGATGAACCTACAATGAGTATGCTGTTTACAATAAACAACTCTCCATTTTTTGGTAAAGAGGGCAAATTTGTTACTTCTCGCCATTTAAGAGATAGACTTGAAAAAGAAACCGAAAAGAATCTAGCGCTTAGAGTTGAAGCAACCGATACCGAAGATAAATTTAACGTGTTTGGCCGTGGTGTACTCCACCTTTCTGTTTTAATTGAAACAATGAGAAGAGAAGGGCACGAATTACAAGTAGGCATGCCTCAGGTAATTATTAAAGAAATTGATGGCAAAAAACATGAGCCTTATGAAACACTGGTTATTGATGTTCCTGAAGAATTTTCTGGCAAAGCCATTGAATTGGTAACGCAACGAAAAGGCGATCTAATGGTAATGGAACCTAAAGGAGACTTACAACATTTAGAATTTAATATTCCTTCCAGAGGGATTATTGGCCTGAGAAATAATATACTTACTGCTACTGCTGGGCAAGCCATAATGACGCACCGGTTTAGAGAATACCTTCCTATGAAGGTAGATATGCCTCCTCGTTTAAAAGGTGCATTGGTTTCTATGGAGCAAGGCCCGGCAACAGCACATGCCATTAATAAATTACAGGATAGAGGCAGATTTTTTGTGGAGCCAGGAGACGTAATTTACAAAGGCCAGGTTATTGGTGAGCATTCTCGCGATAACGACTTGGAAATTAATCTTATAAAAGGTAAACAGTTAACCAACATGCGAAAATCTGGTACAGACGATGCGGTTAGGATTGCACCTAAAATTTTGTTTTCTCTAGAAGAAGCGATGGAATACATTCGAGAAGATGAGTATTTGGAGGTAACCCCTAAGAGTTTGAGAATGAGAAAGATATAAAGGGTATTAGTAACTTCTCAATAGTTGCAGGTAAACTTAAAAAGAGAAAAGTCCCTTTCTGGCTTTTAAAAGTGCATTCTAAAAGTAAAATCCAAAAACTACCTGCGGATATTGAGAAGTTACGGGTATTAAACAATACCTTAAAAGGCAGATTCTTATGAATCTGCCTTTTTTTTATTAGTTGATAGTTCCCAAAATTAAAAGTCATTCTGAAGGCTCCGCCAGAAGAATCTCTTTACGTAATACTAACCATTTAATAGGCTCGGTTGAGCCTAGAGATTACCGAGCCTAACCTGCCCTCCGTACAACTTCGGGAGGCGGGCGCTCGATAATGACGGAATAATTGAGAATTTAGAAATACTGGAGATAAAGTCTCACGCTTATAATAGAGTGCGCAGCTTTTTAAGAACGACTACGCTTTTTTGAACAACAGGTATAGCCAATGTACTTTCCACATTAATTGGTGGAGTGTTTTTAGTAGAGTTATTAATTTCGATAGCAACAAGTATGCTTACTATTATGGCCAATAGCACTCCAAAAATTAATGTGGTTTTAGATTGTTTCACAGCTTGTACTAAATACAAGTATTGTGCCAATAGCCTCAATGCCGATTAAACATTGATTTTATAAAATACTGTACGTACTTGTACAGTTTAGCGTATAAAAAAAGACCACCCCGAAAGCTTTCGGGGTGGTCTTTTTAATAATGTTGCTAATTTAATAGCTCATATATTTCTATAATGTAAAACTTACCCTAGCAAATACGTACCTACCCATAAATCCGAACTGTGAAGTTCTTCTTGAGAATGGGAATGAAGCATTGGACTGACTACCCGGTCTGTTGTCATCTGGATATACATCTAATAAGTTATTTGCACCTAACGTGATTGTGGTGTTTTCATTAAATGTTTTAGATAATGACAAATCAGTTATTAATTTACCGCCATATACCGCTAATGGATCAACGGTTGCACCTTCAATCCTGGACTGACCCGCAAATTCATCTGGATCAGTAACCTCTCCAAAGTAAGCTAAACGCAACATTACTGACCAGCTATT
>CAZZML010000110.1:0-8808 GCA_964654735.1 uncultured Roseivirgaceae bacterium
TAATACAAAAATGCTGTCCTAGTTAGAACTTAGCCAATAGGCTATAAAGTAAAAATCCTCCGAACTGGTAGCTATTAAATCTACCGCTCAAAGGATTTTACTTCTATTAGTTGGCTTGTTGATTCAAAAGAACAGACATTATCCTAATTTACAAGAATAAAATCGATGAGCTGCATAATTCAGGGTTAAGCTGTTACTAAAGCTTGGTAAACTGAAAGTTTAGAGATTAGATTTATTGCAAATTTTAAACCAATACTTAAATTGGTTATAAAGTAAAAATCCTCCGAACTGGTAGCTATTAAATCTACCGCTCAAAGGATTTTACTTCTATTAGTTGGCTTGTTGATTCAAAAGAACTGCCTTTATTCTAATTTACAAGGAAAGAATCGATGAACTACCGCTTTTATCGATGAACAACAATATATTGCTACAACTCACCCTTTCTAAAGGATATTTATAAGCTGAGTTGGTTTCTTAAATTTCCAGTAACTAATCTTATTATGGAATATAGCAGTTAAAAAAAGGGTAACGGCTCTTTCCAACATTTTTATTCTCATTACCTTTAAGTTCTATGAGTGAACCTACCAAAAAACTATTCTTATTAGATGCTTATGCTTTAATTTACAGGGCACATTTTGCTTTTAGCAAAAACCCACGAATAAGCTCTAAAGGGTTAAATACAGGCGTAATGATGGGATTTACCAACACTATGCTAGAAATTATTAACAAGCAAAAACCCACACATATAGCTGTAGCCTTTGATACGCCTAAGCCAACTTTTAGGCATATTCAATACCCAGCCTACAAAGCCCATAGAGATGCCACACCTGAGGATATTAAAATAGGAGTGCCTTATGTAAAACAAATTATTGAAGCCTTTAATATTCCTATCGTTGAAAAAGAAGGATTTGAAGCTGATGATGTAGTTGGCACCATAGCAAAACAAGCAGCCAAAGAAGGCTTTGAAGTTTATATGATGACTCCCGATAAAGATTTTGCTCAACTAGTGGAAGAAAACATTTATTTATACAAGCCTGCTTTTATGGGCAATGGAGTAGCCATTATGGGCATTCCAGAGGTGCTTGAAAAATGGGATATTGAACGCATAGATCAAGTAAGAGATATTTTAGGACTGCATGGAGATGCATCGGATAATATCCCTGGGATACCTGGAGTGGGTGCCAAAACTGCCGTAAAATATTTAAAAGCTTATGGCTCTATCGAAGGCTTGCTGAAACATGTGCACGAACTTAAAGGTAAAGCCAAAGAGAATGTGGAGAACTTTGGAGAACAAGGACTTCTATCAAAAGACCTCGCTACCATAAAAATTGATGTGCCTGTAGATTATTCATTGAGCGATATGGAATATAAAGGTCCTAATGAAGAAAAGGTTAAAGCAATTTTTGAAGAACTAGAATTTAGAACCTTAGCCAAGCGATTATTTGGTGGGGAAACTGAATCAAAATCAGGGTCGTCTAAACCAACCAATGCTCCTCAGCTCTCCATGTTTGAAGAAGGAGAAGCTCCTGGAGGGGTGTCCATCGAAGAGGTCAAGCCCAAAGAAACTATTGAAACCAAAGAGCATAATTATCACCTTATTCAATCTGCTGATGAGGTCAAATATTTGGTTGACTATTTGCTCTTGCAAAAAGAATTCTGTTTTGATACTGAAACGACCAACATCAGCGCTGTAGATGCAGAATTGGTTGGGCTTTCCTTTAGTTATGTTACAGGTGAAGCATACTATGTTCCTGTCAGCGAGAACTTCGAAGAAGTTAAAGAGCTATTGGCAATTTTTGAACCTGCCTTTACAAATGAATCCATTCGTAAAATAGGGCAAAACTTAAAGTATGATATACTGGTACTTAAAAAATATGGGGTTGATGTAAAAGGCCCATTATTCGATACTATGCTGGCACATTACCTCATCGATCCAGATTCCAAACACGGAATGGATGTGCTAGCTGAGCATTTTTTAAACTACACACCTATTTCTATCAAAACACTTATTGGCGGCCGTAACCTGCCTAAAACAATGCGTGATGTAGAACTTGATAAAATTGCTGAATATGCAGCCGAAGATGCTGATATCACGCTGCAACTAAAAGAAAAAATTGAACCACTCATTACTGATCCTGACATCATTAAGTTATTGAATGAAGTTGAGCTACCCCTTGTGCAAGTTTTGGCAAACGTAGAGTTTAATGGAGTTAAAATTGATAAGGCTGTTTTAAAAACTATGTCAGGTGAGCTCGAAGAAGAATCTATTAAAGTACGAGATAGGATTTACGAACTGGCAGGAGAAGAATTTAATATAGCCTCTCCGAAACAATTAGGTATTATCTTATTCGAAAAACTTCAACTAGTTGAAAAACCTAAGAAAACAAAAACAGGGCAGTATGCTACAGGTGAAGAAATCTTATCTCGACTTGAAAATCAACATGAAATTGCAAGGAAAATATTGGAGTTTAGAGAGCTCCAAAAGCTTAAATCAACCTATGTAGATGCCTTGCCACAAATGGTGAGCAGTTATGATGGGCTAATCCACACCAATTATAGCCAAACTGTAGCGGCCACAGGAAGGCTAAGCTCGCTTAATCCTAATCTACAAAATATACCTATTCGAACTCCGAAAGGGCGTGAAATTAGAAAGGCTTTTGTGCCAACTGCTGATGACCGTGTAATATTATCAGCAGATTATAGCCAAATTGAATTGCGCATTATGGCTGCCTTTGCCAGTGATGAACATATGATCGAAGCCTTTAAAAACGGAAGAGATATTCACGCTACTACGGCTAGCAAAATATTTAAAGTGCCTTTAAAAGAGGTTACAAGTGAGATGAGAAGTAAAGCGAAATCAGCAAATTTCGGTATTATCTATGGCATTTCTGCTTTTGGCTTATCTCAAAACATGAACATTCCTCGCAAGGAAGCATCTGAAATAATAGAAAGCTATTTTACGGAGTTCCCTGCTATAAAATCTTATATGGATAAGGTGGTAAATAATGCCCGAGATAATGGTTTTGTTTCAACAGTATTGGGTAGAAAACGATATTTGAGAGATATTAATTCGAGAAATGCTGTAATGAGAGGCTTTGCAGAACGCAATGCGATTAATGCGCCTATCCAAGGTACTGCTGCAGACATTATTAAAGTAGCAATGATTAATATTGACAATTGGATGCAACAACAAAAGGTAGAGTCGAAAATGATTATGCAAGTACATGATGAATTGGTTTTTGATGTGCCTAAACATGAAGTTGAGTTAATGAAAAGGCAAATTGAAAAGCTAATGAAAGAGGCTTTGCCCATAGCTGTTCCTATGGAAGTAGGTATGGGCATGGGAGCCAACTGGTTAGAGGCTCATTAGCAATAATGAGTGATACAATTCCAAAATCTTAGTGTGGATAGAAACCGATTATATTGAATTATTATGTTCTACAAAAGAGATCTTTAGACATTAAGCTTCTCCAATTAAAATGTAAAAGGAAGTATTCCAAAATAAAATCTCAAAAACATTTACAATAATCCAATATTAGTCTATATTAGCCCCAAGTTAGGTGTTAGGTATATACCATAGACTATACGCCAAACTAAGAACACAATTTTTGAGACGCAATAATAATTATGGGAAGACCATCTACGAAACCAAAAAAACTAAAAGACGGATTTTATATTGAAGTTAGGAATAAAGGAGCTAAATCTGGTTTAAAAATTAGACGAGAAACAGAAGCTCAAATGCTATTTGCAAAGAAAAGTTACGATAAAACCAAGGATGTTATAATTATTGGTGAAGTTCAAAATGGCAAACCGATAAAAAAAGATAAGAAAGCAAGCAAGTAACTTTATTTACTTGTATGGCTTTAGAATTAGGTCTGTTAATAGCAGACCTAATTTTTTAGTGCTTTTTAAAAACACTCTCCTACGCTCTCGGCAGTAGTCATTCTGAATTTATTTGAGAATCTAAAACTGTTGAAATAAAGATTCTAAACTAAAAGATAGCTATCGCAACTGAATATCTCTATTCTTTTAATCTACTTGCAAAGGCCTTCCTAAATTTCTCCATTTTAGGTCTAATCACAAGTTGGCAATACCCTTGGTTGGAGTTTTGCGAATAATAATCTTGGTGATAATTTTCGGCAGGGTAATAGCTTGAAACTTTTGTAACCTCTGTAACCACAGGGCTAGAAAAAGCTTCAGAATTATTTAATTCTTTTTTGTACTTTTCTGCAAGCTCTTTTTGCTCTTCATTCACAAAGAAAATAACAGACCTATATTGAGTACCCTTGTCCGCTCCTTGCTGATTTAGGGTAGTAGGGTCATGTGTTTGCCAAAACACTTCTAATAATTCCTTAAAAGAAATTAGATTTGGATTATAGACAATCTTAGCTACTTCAGCATGTCCTGTTGTGCCAGTACACACTTGCTTATAAGTTGGGTTTTCAACAGTTCCACCCATATAACCAGATTCAACCGAACCTACTCCCTTCAGTTCTTTAAAAACAGCCTCCACACACCAAAAACAACCTGCTCCAAAAATGGCTTCCGATTTAATTGAAGTTTGATTATTGGTATTCGTCATATACTTACTTCTAGCTAAAGGTAAATTAGAGACGTTAGCATGTGGAATAGAGCTATGCTAATTCAGCAAGCACTGTTCTTCCACCTTTAGTTTTGGTGCCATGATGAACTAGAATTGTGGAGGTTAGTGGGAGAAAAACATCTACTCTAGAACCGAATTTTATAAAACCATATTCATGGCCTTGTTCAATTTCACTCCCTTCATTTACATACCATTTTATTCTTCGGGCCATAGCCCCAGCTATTTGCCTTACGAGCACATCAATCCCATTTTTGTCGCTAAGCACCATAGTAGTTCGCTCATTATCTGTTGATGACTTTGGGTGCCATGCTACAAGGTTTTTGCCCGGGTGATATTTAAAATACTTTACAAACCCAGATAATGGAGCCCTATTTACATGTACGTTGGTGGGCGACATAAAAATAGATACTTGAATTCTTTCGTCATTGAAAAACTCATGCTCAACCGTTTTTTCAATGACAACAACTTTTCCATCGGCAGGCGCCAATATATGTTTGCCATTATTAGAAATTACGATATGAGGGTTTCTGAAGAATTGGAGTATGATTAAATAAAAGACAATAGATACTATTATGCTTACATTAATAATTTGTTCCGAAGGCTTAATGGCATAGGCAACCACAAAATTTGATACCACCAAAAGAAGTAAAAGAATACTAAGCAGTTTTCTTCCTTCTTTATGAATTCTCATTTTTAACATATTAATATTTGATATCTTCTTCACCTCTAAATAGTAGGAATAAAGTGCAAAACTACGAATTCTAAATTCAAAACCGGTTAATCACTTGTTAAGCCGCTCTAAATCAAGCTTATAAATACGGCTACAAATGGGCTTGCAAGCAACAATCCGTCAAACCGGTCTAAAAAACCACCGTGCCCTGGAATAGATGTACCAGAATCTTTTATGGCAATACTTCGTTTAAAAAGCGACTCAACCAAATCGCCATAAATTCCTGCTATAACAATTAAAGCTGCAGCTACAAACCATTGCACTAGACTTAAATCTTTAAAATATATGGAAAACCCATAGGCAAAAACAAAGGCTAATAAGGCACCTCCTATACTACCTTCCCATGTTTTTTTAGGGGATATACGTTCAAATAATTTCTTCTTTCCGAAAAGAATTCCTGAAAAATAAGCTCCTGTATCGCTCGCCCACAGGATGAACAACATTCCTAACACCACTTGGAAGCGATATCTCCCAGAATCGAATGCTATTACACTTAATAGCGAGAACGGTACAGAAACATAGATGATTCCTAAAAAAGTGTATGCCACTTGTGTGAATGGTTTATCGTCTTTTTTATAGAGCTTAATTAGAAAAACAGAGGCAAACAATGGAAAAACTAACAACAAATAATTGAATGGCAGGAACCCCGCCTGTACCAAAAAAGTAAGTGTAAACAATATAGCTCCTATTATACAGCCCCATATCTTTAAAGGTGCCCTATCATCCATAATAGCAAGTTTGTAAAACTCCCAAAGAGTTAAAAAGCTTATAACTAAAAAAACAATAAAATATCCCCACATACCCCAATAAATACCTCCGATTATGGCAATTGCTCCAACTAAGGCAGTTATTACTCGCTGGCCTAATGAACTAAACTTCTTAGAATTTGATGTCATTTTCTATAATCTTCAATGCGTTTAATACAGTTTTTGCCTCTACATGAACTTCAAGCTTCCCAAAAATATAATAGGCGGAATCTTTTTTATTCAATATAATCGCACTTATTCCTTTCTGATCTAAAATATCTTTTACCATTTCGGCACGATATGGCATGTCAGACTCATATACTTTTGACCATTTACTCACTTAAAACCTCCTTTTTAATATTTCGCTCAAAAGCGAATAACAATAATATGAGTACTACCGCAGAAATTAGCACCTGATACCAAAGTATTGACTCCGTAGAATCAATATCATAGTCAATTTTGCCAAGCTGGTGCAAATAAACTGCTACTACTGCAATACCATTATTAAAAAAATGAGCAATCATAGCATACGACAATTTACCTGAGAAATAATAGAGATAGCCGAATAAAACTCCAAGCATCATTCTAGGGAAAAGTCCATAAAATTGCATGTGGATGGCTCCAAAAATAAAAGCAGCAATCCAAATTGCTACATGTATATTTTTAGTAATTCTAAACAAATGATTTTGAACGAGCCCCCGAAACACTAATTCTTCTCCAATTGCGGGAATCACAGCAATTACTATTACCCCTACTAAAAATGCTCCAAACGAATCAAATTCAATTAAAAATTCGGTTATCACCTTCATATTTTCTTCCATTAACTGCAAAGCTGTTTCAATGCTCGACAAGGATGAAGGCAATTTTATTTGTTGGTTCCACTCACCAATGGGTGAATTAACCACCATAAAAAACATTGTGATTAAAAAAGTGAATATAATTGGTTGAATTGAAATTTTAGATTGCCCAAAGCTTAAAGGCAACTTAAATAGTTTAGAATAAATAAGCCACGGAATAAATATCATTCCAAAAGCAGAGCCAACGCCTTGGGTAATCATCAAGGGCATTTTTATTTCAGGATTGTTTATAGGATCTGCCATTGCACCAAACAATTCCATTACAGAGCCATCATAAAAAGGCAGAGCCACAAAAGCTCCAATTAAAACTCCAATGAGTTGAAACCCCAATAAACTGCCAACCAACGAAATGATTAGGAGTTTCCAAGGCCCGAGGTGAGGTGCAAATGGTGTTATGGCAGGGTTATTCATTATTACTTGTTTGGAACAAAAATAAGCCGATTATTGATTTATAAAAGGTATTACCTTTGCAGCTATTCAAAAACCCTAGTTATGGTTAAAATTGGCAACCTCGAAATTGGTGAATTTCCACTTTTATTAGCTCCAATGGAAGACGTAAGCGACCCTCCTTTTAGGGCAGTTTGCAAGGAGCATGGCGCGGATCTTATGTACACCGAATTTATTTCGGCTGAAGGCCTCATCAGAGATGCCTATAAAAGTGTTCAAAAGCTAGATGTGTATGATTATGAGCGCCCTATTGGGATTCAGATATTTGGCAACAATATTGAATCTATGCGATTGGCAGCTGCCAGAGCTGAAAAAGCACAGCCCGAACTAATTGATATTAATTATGGCTGCCCAGTTAAAAAAGTAGCGATGAAAGGAGCTGGAGCCGGCATTTTAAAGGACATTCCTAAAATGCATAAAATGACAGCCGAAATTGTAAAGCAAGTAGAATTACCTGTAACGGTTAAAACAAGACTTGGCTGGGATGACACTTCAATTGAAATAGTTGAAGTGGCCAAACGATTGCAAGAGGCTGGTATAAAAGCACTTACTATCCACGGCCGTACTAGGCAACAAATGTATAAGGGAGAAGCAGACTGGAGCATGATTGCTGCCGTAAAAAATGATCCGGAAATTGAAATTCCTATTTTTGGAAACGGAGATATTGACTCACCCGAAAAAGCACTTGAATACAAAAACAAATATGAAATAGATGGTATTATGATTGGCAGAGCTGCCATTGGAAATCCTTGGATATTTAATCAGATTAAGCATTTTTTGGATACAGGCAGCCACCTTGCTCCACCAACTATTGAAGAACGAGTTGCTGCTGTAAAGAAGCATCTTTCTTTTTCCATTGAATGGAAACATGGCAAAACAGGTATTTTTGAAATGCGCAGGCATTATACCAACTATTTTAAAGGCATACCAAACTTTAAACCTTTTAGAACCAAGCTAGTAGAGCTAGGCGATGAACATGAAATAATGGATTTACTGGATCGTATTACAGTGGAATTCAAAAACAGCTCCATTTCTACATGACCGTAGCAAAAACTCAGCAGAGGGAAATGACAGTAAGAACGTCATTGCGAATCCTAGCATAGGATTAAAAACGTTAACTATGTAAAATAGGATGAAGCAATCTGTTATAGTTTAAAACAGATTGCCGCACCCCATTCTCCTATCTGTAAAAATAGAAACTTAGGACGGGGTTCGCAATGACGTATGGGTTTAACATAAACGTCATTGGTTCATTATTTATCATTGGCTTCTTGGGTAGTTTTATCCCTGCGTTTCTATTTGCAAAAGCAGAAACTAATTTAGATAGCTCATTGGCTGGGGTGCTAAATGCCCTTACTCCAATTTTTGTGTTAAGGGCACCTCTATTAATTGATTATGTCCTCTGCAAGATTTGAAGTACGTAGA
>CAZZML010000111.1:0-8801 GCA_964654735.1 uncultured Roseivirgaceae bacterium
AGTTTTTAGCAAATAGCAACATGTCCTTTTTAGATAATACAAAAATGCTGTTCTAATTAGAACTTAGCCGTATTTACTTATAAAGTATGAGCTCGCAATTTACTGATAACTAATAACTCTTAACCCATAACTAGCACTAAAACGGAGCTGGCTCATCATCTTTTGAATCCCCAATATCTTCTTCATCTGTATTTAACCCACTTTGCAAGGTAACAGTATTAGTAAACCCAGCACCTGCATCTGATGGAAATGAGCCTGCATTAAAGCCGGAATCATCGGAGAAATCCAAATCAGCAAACTTGGTAAACTTACCGATAAATTTAAGTTTCACATTCTCCAGAGAACCATTTCTATGCTTGGCTATAATCACTTCACCCATTCCGGTGGTTGGCATTCCCTCAGCATCTTCTGTTAACCCATAATATTCGGGTCGATATAAGAACATAACCATATCAGCATCTTGCTCAATAGAACCCGATTCTCTCAAATCCGAAAGTTGAGGACGTTTGTCCCCCCCTCTTGTTTCCACCGCCCTGCTTAATTGAGAAAGTGCAATTACAGGAACCGATAATTCTTTGGCAATGCCTTTTAAAGCGCGAGAAATCATACCTATCTCCTGTTCACGATTACCTCCACCTCCACGTGCATCGGCACTCATTAATTGTAAGTAATCTACAATAATCAACTCCACATTATTTTGGGCTTTGAGCCTTCTACATTTTGCTCTAAGTTCTAAAATGGTAAGTGCAGGTGTATCATCTATATAAATAGGTGCCTTACTTAATTTTTCGGTTTTGTGTAAAAGTTGCTGCCATTCATAATCGGCTAAGGTGCCTTTTTTAATTTTTTCGCTGTCTAGTTCTGCTTCGGCACTTATAAGCCTGTTTACCAATTGTACCGAGGACATTTCCAGCGAGAAGATGGCAACCGGCTTACCAAAATCAACCGCAGCATTACGCATAGCAGAAACCACAAAAGCTGTTTTACCCATACCTGGGCGAGCAGCAATAATTACCAAATCAGATTTTTGCCAACCAGAGGTTACTCTATCCAAAGCAGAGAATCCGGAAGGTACTCCTGTTAATCCATCTTTATGTTTTTGCCGTGCCTCTAATTCTATTAATGCCTCCGACATAATAGATTTCATATCAGCATAATTCTTTCGAATATTTTGTTCAGAAATCTCAAATAAAGCTCCTTCGGTTTGATCCAGTAAATCAAACACATCGGTTGTTTCTTCAAATGCCTTGGTTTGAATTTCTCCGGATACACGAATCAATTCTCGCTTAATGGCCATTTCAATAATAATACGGCAGTGGTACTCCACATTGGCTGCAGAGTTTACTTTGGTTGTAAGTGCCGTAACAGCATAAGCTCCCCCTGCTGTTTCTAAATTTCCATCTTTACGCAACTGAGCTGTAACTGTTAATAAATCAACAGGTTGCGAATCGTTAAATAAGTAGATGATGGCCTCGTAAATAACCCGGTGTGCATCTTTATAAAAAGCCTCCGGTTTAAGAATATCTGCAATGGCAGAAAGTGCATCTTTTTCGAGCATTAAGGCTCCTAATACTGCTTCTTCTAATTCTAGTGCCTGTGGAGGAACCTTACCTAAACTTTCTCCAATTTGCGATTGTAAATTATCAGACTTATAGCCCAAACGAAGAGGCGTACTACTTTTATCCATCCAATTTATCAGGTTAGGTTATTTTATAGAATCAACGACCAAAAGTAAGATTTTCGTTTGCAGTCGAAGATGAATTTTTAATTTACTTATTCACAAAAACTGTTTTCTTATCCACAACTTTTTCACATTGGCTGAGTGCAAATAATTTAGAAGAATTTTATTTTTTTGATTGAATCAGTTTTAACAATTGGAGTCCTTCCTGAGATCGAGGTTGAAGTTGCAATCCCTGCGTCATTAGGTTTTCTGCTTTTTTATTCTGCCCTGAAGTAAAGTACAAATTTGCAAGGTTATAATAGGCTCTAAAATTAGAATCATCTAATTTAATTGAGGAAGCCAAATCATTAATAGCCAGCTCAGATTTTCCAACTTCGTAGTTCAAAAGTCCTCGTAAATAGTAGGCTCTCGCATAGGTTGGCTCTATTGCAATTAATGTGTTTAATGTTTGCAAAGCCGTTTTATTTTTACCAACAATGCTATAAGCTGTGGCTAAATTGGTATAAACAGGTGTTAATAAAGAATCCATTTTTAAGGCCATTTCATACTCTTTTATGGCTCTTTGTATGTTTTGCTGTTTATAATAATAATCGCCTAATTGCAATCTGCCTAAAGAAAAATCTGCATTTGCCCGCATCATCTCTATTAATTCATTTCTGGCTGCTTGTGCCCTTTCTCGCTGAGTTGGGTCGAGTTGAGATAAATCCATTTCTGCAATTAGTTGGGCAGAACCAATTCGAACAAGTCGGGTGCTGTCGCTCATATATTCCAAAGCAAAACCTGCCTTTTGCTCCAAAGGATACCGCTGAAACTTAGCGAGCGCATTATACCTCACAAGGGCTGAACTATCCTTAAGAGCAGTCAACAGCATATCGAACTCTTCTTGCGTATTTTGTAGAGGATAATACTCCAGAGCTGTGGCTCTGGCAATAGCGGGGTAGTTTAGGTTATTAATAAATTGTAACACTTTTTGTTTTGTGTGCTTATCATAGGGCGGCTGAGCAGCTTTTAAAAGATGGCTGGAGAAATGATCCGGTCGCTCCCTGCCATACCATTGCTCTACCCAATCGGCAGCCCATGTATCAGATTTATTTTTATGGCAGCCCGTGCAGGCATTGGGTGTATTATATTCAACACTTTGGTCGGGTCTGGGCACTCTAAAGCTATGGTCTCTGCGGAAATCATTGCCCATAAATACAGCACCTGTCATATGGCAGCTTACACATTGGGTAGATTCATTTTCTCCTTTATGAAAATGATGCGTCTCTGAATTATACTTGGGTTCGTGACATTGCATACAAAGGTTATTACCTTTTAGCTTTAACTTATTGGAATGCACATTATGACAATCAGAACACTTAACCCCCTGCGCATACATCTTACTTTGCACAAAAGAGCCAAATACATAATCTTCGTCTTTAATTTGCCCATCAGGGTGGTAGTATTCTGCATTAATGGTTTGCAGCATAAACTGGTCATCGAAGGCTACATTAGGCTTAATTACTTCAGTTAGTTTTACACGCCTGGCATGGCAGCCTGCACACTGATTAAGTTGCAATGTTTGACTTGTACCAACCACTTGAATCATGGGATTACCTGTTGGTTTTTCTTTTGCTGCCCAATTTAGGTGTGCCCCGGCCGGGCCGTGGCAAGCCTCGCAACTTATAGTAATATTATCATAAGCAGTAGTAAACTCATCCTTTGCCAAATTATAATTCTTTTTTAAATTAGTAGAGTGGCATTCGGCACACATGGTGTTCCACCGTTGGGCTCCTTGCGTCCAATGCAACCAATCTTTGTGAGGTATTTCCTGCCCTTTATATTGATTAAACCATTGCTTTTTTTTAGTATCCCAGGTAGCTCGTAATATTTGGTGCTTACCATTAGGAAATTTGATAAGGTATTGTTGCAAAGGGGTTACTCCAAAGGTGTAGGCTATCTTGTATTCTTTTTCTTGACCTACTCTACCTGTTTTTACATAATAAGCTGAGTCTTTTTTATAAAACAAATATGTTTCGCCATCCTCGCTAAATAAGGCATTATTAAAATCACCCAGTACCGTAGTATCATTGGGGAGCTTCATTGCCCAATCGTGGTGGCTTCCTTTCCAATTATTATACTCGGCTTGGTGGCATTGAATACAGGCTGCTTCTCCTACGTATTCTTTTTTTGCATAAGCAGAAACTAAAATAGTGCTATCAGCATTTTTGTTATCACAACAAAATAGAAGAACAATTGGCAATATAAAAATTAATACCATCCGACCCATCAGAAACCTTTTTAAAGAAGAAAAATTTAACATCATAATAATAAGTTATCCTAAATCAAGAAGCCTTTGATCAAACACAAAAGGATCTATCACTTCTATAATTTTTGTTTTTTTATGATTAGCGTGTAGTGGGTTTAGCAAAAAATTGAATTCAGCTGGTACTACAGCAGAAGGCACTTTTAGGATATAGTTTTTACCACTTGTATAAAATTCTTTACCAATTGCTTGAGTGGATTGATTGCTATGTAATTGCAAATTCCAATTTTTAGGCAATTCATTTTTTGAAATTTCTTGCAAGGGAAAATTTGATGGGATTTCAATCTTAACCAAACAAACTTTAGCAGTAGATAATAAGTGATAGTTATGGACTAAATATTCTAAACTAGCAAGTGCAACACTTGAAGCTGTATATACCATGTTTATCCCCTTAGGATTCCACCGCCCGCCATGTAACCCAGCACCAATTCCCGATAAATCGTTAATATGCACCTTCTTGCTAATTCTGTAAACAAACATTAAGCCAGCACACCATATTCTAACCTGCCAATTTCATCGAGCAAGAGCCGTATGCCAAAGCTGTTGCTTAAAAGGACTTTGGGTTTGCCTCCACCCAAGGCAATATTATCAGTATTCATCCATGGGTGAAAAGATTGGCCAAAAGCATCGATGCCTTTACGATAGACTTCCTCAATTTCTAATATTTTTTCTGTAACCAATGGGTTAAAAATAGATTTACGCTTGTAGGTATCTATCGAAATAGGAAGGAGATTAATTAACTCTGTAACAGATAAACCTGAAAGTTTTAGCAGCTTTTTTATATACGTTTTAGAAATGGACTGAGCAGACAAACTGTAATACGAACCTGTAGCATAAGCAACGGCTGGTTCATTGAGTACTAAATGGGTATCCAAAGATGATAAATTATATGTTTTCATTTTTAAAAGGTGTAAAACAACAATTATATATACGTAAATATACACCTTTTATTTATATGGTTATAAAATCAGTACATTTTTTAGGCACTAACTATTAAAACGCTTGATTAAAGTTAAAATAGAAACCAGAACTTTCTCTACCGAACCCAAAATCAAGCCGTAAGTTCATTCTTGGTTGCACTTCAAAGCGATAACCAATGCCAACATTTGGAAGCCAACGATTGTCAACCGCTTGCTTATCAAAAACAGTACCCGAGCCAGCCCAAACAACTGCTCCATGTTTGCTTAATGTTTTATCAGCTTTTAAAAATTTATGTCGGTATTCAACCAAAAAAAAGAATAGACTCTCATCTCTATATTGGCCCCAGATATATCCTCTTAAATCGAATGGGGTTCCTAATTGTGACATTTCGCCATACGGAATTTCGCCTACTCCAATCCTTGTTTTCGCCTGCCAGGCCAAAGTTGAACCAAGCCTATTTAATGTTTGAAACTGCCTGTAGTCTATAAAGTATATTTGATAATTATTATCACCTCCTAATGACTGATTATAAAAGGTAGCCCTTCCATCAATATAAACCCCTTCTCTAGCATCAACCGGTATGTCTCGAGAATCGTACCTAAGAATTAAACCAATACCGGAGTTCATTGGTTTATCATTAAATTGAATGTAGTGTGGGTTATTGGCCACTGTAGAACTAGGTTTGCTACCTTGCGTATAATTATAATCGATATTAAGTCCAACAAAATAATCTTCCTTTACCTGATAAAGAATTCTTGGGTTAATCCACCACCACATACGATTAAAGGCAGTAGTAGAATCTGATTTTGGAGTAGTTGCTCCATTTTCATACCCAACACCCCAATAATGGTCTGGCATATCCTTAATCCAAAAATCGCCAAATACACGTACTTTATCTTTAAACCAAAAGGAGGATAAGATAGCATTTGCCACTACTGCTCCTGTTGACGTATAAGCAAAGGAAAATGGGATGGAAGATCGTTGAATGAGCGTGTCAGCAGATTTTGTTTTGAAACTAGCAAGGCCTCCAATCGCAACTAATCCCCCAAGCTCAGGAGTATAGCCTGGTGCTGCAAAAGGAGTAATCATAAATTTACCGAGTGCCAGTTTTTCAGCTTTTTCCTCCATTCTAGCCTTCTTCCTTTCAACCTTGTTTTCTTTTTTTGAAGTACTCTTTTGTGTAACCCCTTTATGAGAACAAAGGAATAAAAGAACAAATACTAAGCTATACCTCTGTTTCACGGAATTAGGTTTAATTACAAAAAACACAAGAAGATAATTGATAAAAGAGATCATAGAATAGTCATAACCCTCAAAATTAAACTAACTCCGTAAGTAAAAGGTATGAGTATCGAAATCATTTAGCAGCAAACTCAAATGGATAAATTACACATTGCATATTTCCCATTTTAAAAGCACTACTGAATCAGTTAGATTGTATTAGCATCATATCACTTTAACACATAAGGTCTAGCAGAAACAATCTTTATCAACTCTCCTTCTGAAAGTTTATCTGAAAGCTTATGATCATTCGCAATTGCTGTTAATTCTAACGGCAATTTATTACCTGTTCTTTTACTAAGAGTCTCAATAGTTTCTCCTTTTTTTGCCTTTACCACTTTTACAAAGTTCTCTTTTATAGATGCTTTTTCAGCTTTTGTTATGGCTCTCAAGCTCCCAGCAGATGCTTCAAGCTGGTCTTGATATTCAATAGGGGCAACACCTAATAATTTAAATACTTTATTACCTTGTGGCAACCAAAGAACATAAGCATACATTTTTGCATGTCTCGACTCCTCAATAAAGCTAACTAAAAAACCTTTTTTACCATTTAGCTCATACTCTTTAGCATAAGTTATATTTCTTTTATACTGACTATCCATTTTATCTAAAAAATCTTCCCCTGCCATTTTAGGAGTAACTCCATATTTCTCAAGACTTAAAAAAGCTGCGGCCTTACCGTCTGGTTGGTATGCACTCACCGCATCAGATTGATTATCAACAACCCACTTTTCAGGAAATTTTACATAAAAGTTTAAATCCGGGTGTAAAAATTCACTATCACGAACAACTCCTTTACTGGGGCTATCTCCAAAAATTACTCCATCAAACTCATATAAAAAATTAGAAGATACTTGCTTTGATTCCTGTATGGTTATCTTTTTTAGTTGTTTATTAAGATTGTCGATTCGTTTTGGAGTGTAAGGGTGATCTGAAAAATAACTTTTCTTTTCCTTATTTCCAGTAATCACCTCAATGGCATCATTCATTCTTGTAAGTATATTGGGCAATTTTGATGGGTCATAACCTGCCTTAGCAGCAAGGGCAACTCCATAATTATCAGCTTCTGTTTCAAATCCCCTACTATATGAAGATAAGATTAATGAATTTGAGGCTTTTATGGGTGTATTAACAAGGTTTCCTAAATCTTTACTAATTACTCCTAAAAGGTTACCGGGTATTTCAAGAATACTGGGTATAATGCTCTTTTTCATTTGCTTAACCGAATGTCGATTATTAGAATGTATAATTTCGTGGCCAATAATACAAGCCAATTCGTCTTCCGATTCGATTAATGGTAAAATACCAGTGGTTATATAAATATAGCCTCCTGGCAATGCAAATGCATTTGGCGATATATCTGCCACAATTTTAAACTGATACGTAAAAAGAGGTTTCTCCAGGTGAGATACTAGTTTTTGCCCAACTTTATTAAGATATGAAGTCATAGTTTCATCTTCATAAACACCCATTTCCGCTTCTACTGTTTTAGAATTTTCAGCACCAATCTGCTTGTCCAAATCAATGCTTTGGGCACAAATTGAACCTGCAAATAGATAAAGAGATGTGACTGTTAGGAGTATTATATTTTTCATGTAAAATGGGCATTTGGTTAAGAATAAAAAATCGAATAGTTGCTATCAAAAATAATTTAAAATAATTCTATCCTTATATAGATCAAGAAAAATCATATTTTAATTAATTTCGCCTCACAATAATAGTTAGCTATGGGAAGAGCATTTGAATTTAGGAAAGCACGTAAAATGAAACGTTGGTCTAAAATGGCCAAAACTTTTTCGCGAATAGGTAAAGACATTGTAATTGCCATTAAAGAAGGTGGTGTTGATCCTGAGACTAATTCACGTTTGCGTGCAGTTATTCAAAATGCCAAAACGGCTAATATGCCCAAGGATATTATTGATAGGGCTATTAAAAAAGCAACCGACAAAGACACTAGCGATTATAAAGAGACGAATTTTGAAGGATACGCCCCTCATGGAATTGCTGTTTTTGTGGAGTGCACTACCGATAATAATAACAGGACTGTAGCAAATGTTCGAGCCGCCTTCACAAAATTCAATGGCAATCTTGGTACTTCCGGCTCCGTAGAATTTCTTTTTGAGCACACATGTAATTTTAAGATTGCCAGAGCTGAACACGATTTGGAAGAGTTAGAGCTTGAACTAATTGATGCCGGTATTGATGAAATTTTTGAAGATGAAGGAGAAATAAACATTTATGGCTCTTTCGAAAGTTTTGGCTCTATCCAAAAAGCGTTGGAAGCTATGAACATTGAAATTCTTTCCTCGGGTTACGAACGCATACCTACAAACACAACCAAGCTAACGGAAGAGCAAGAACAAGAAGTTGAGAAACTTTTAGAACGTTTAGAGGAAGACGATGATGTACATAATGTATATCATTCGATGGGGTAATTAGTGCCTAAATAGTTTTCACTCGTTCTGTCATTGCTGCCTATACCAAGGCAGGAATCCTTTCTTTGATTATACAGATGCCTGTCTTCGCTAAAAAATGCATTTATTTTTTAGTGTTGTGGGTTATAAACCTGAACCCGATTAATCCTACCATTCACAGAAACCCATTAAAGAGTAG
>CAZZML010000112.1:0-8796 GCA_964654735.1 uncultured Roseivirgaceae bacterium
GCAAACACGTTGTTTCCGATGCAAGCATCGGGGAATTTAACCACAGTTGATTAAAAAAAATAGACTAGGATTAGTTTTTATGCACTTCCGATTATGAATTTTAGTATATTGTGTGCAAATTTATATTTCAAACCATAAACTAGTAGATTAATAGAGTTTATTTACAAATTTTATTGATGTAAAACACAAAAGACAATATGAAAAAACCATCTATTCTTATACTATTGAGTTTCATAGCTTTAAATATTTCTGCACAATCAGGATCCGATATTTATTTGTTTCATTTTAGGCTTGATGATGAAAATTTTTACATAAGTAATGCAAAAAACATAACAAGTTCTCCTGGGTACGATAATCAACCTTTTTTTACACCCGATGGACAAAGCATTCTATATGTGTCTGGTGATGGGTTTGGTCAAACAGACATCTTCAAATACAGTCTCGAGGCACAAAGTGAAAGAAGGCTAACCTATTCACCAGAAAGTGAATATAGCCCTACCACAACTCCGGATGAGGGGTCTATTTCGTGTATTATTTTAAAACGAGATGGAGAACAAAAGCTTTGGCAATACCCAAAAAATGGAGCCATCCCAAGCAAATTATCTGATAAAGATAAAGTTGGGTATCATACATGGCTAAATGATTCTTCGGTTTATGCATTTATCTTAGGTTCTCCCAATACACTTGAGGTTATTTTATTGGCATCGAAGGATATTACTAAAGTGACCTCTAGCCCTGGGGTAACCCTGCAAAAAATTCCTGGAGAAGAAAAAATTAGTTTTGTAGATATGAGTTCTAAGAAACGTTGGAAAATAAGGGCTTATGACCCTGCCACTAACTCCATTGAAGACATAATCCACACTGTAAATTCTAAAAGTGAGTTCTATACCTGGACGCCAAGTGGAGTACTCTTATCAGGAGATGGTCATAAACTATACAAGTTCAATCCTAAAACCGACACCGATTGGATTGAACTAGCAGATTTAAGTGATTATGGGATTGAGAACTTTACTAGACTAGCTGTAAGCCCAAATGCCAATTTAATTGCAATTGTTGTAACAGAATAAATTATAATCACATGAAAAAAATTACTTTTTTTATCCTTGCTCTTGTTTTCGGTATATCAATTACTTCATCTGCTCAAAGATTCAAAGTAGATAATAAAACCTCTTCATTATCCGTTTTTGGCACCTCTACCTTGCATGATTGGAAACTAAATGCAGAAAAAATAATGGGAGATGCTGAATTCGAGATAACAGGTGCACAACTTAAAAGTATTAAAACACTGTCAATTGAAGTTCCTGTTGAATCAATGAAAAGCGGATTAGATGCAATCGACTCTCATATGCAAACTACTATGACTGACAATAATTCTTCGGTGGTAACATTTATATTAAAAGAGGTTACCAAGCTTGCCCCAAACACAATAGCTGGTTACACAGTGCAAGCAGATGGAACCATAACCATCATTAAAAATGCAAGAACTGTTTCGCTTCAAGCCACTATAGAAATGAAAGAAGATGGTGGTATTCGAATATTTGGAGAAACCCATATTAGTATGACTGATTATGAAGTTGAGCCACCCCAAGCAGAGATGGGATCGATTAAAACTGAAGACGAAGTAAAGGTTGTTTTTGATGTTGTTTTTGTAAAATAAACAAGGTGATCATATAAAAGGCATCAACTTTTGTTATAGGTTGATGCTTTTTAATTTGTGAAAGAATAAGTTTAAATAAATCGAATTAATTACACTGATTAACAACAGGTTATGTAGCTATTTTTAGACTTGTCTAAAAAATATATTTAATACTTTGTTCTTATCTCACACAGAATATGCACCCAAAAGAAGTATTTGAAAAGCACTTAGCTCCTACTTCCCCATTTCCGATGGGCGTGCATATCGATTATGCCAAAGGGGTTTATTTATTCGATAAAAATGGCAAGCGATATATCGATTTCATTGCAGGTATTGGAACATCTTCTGTTGGTCATCAGCACCCAAAAGTTCTTCGAGCTATAAAAAATCAACTAGATAAACATGCTCATGTAATGGTGTATGGCGAGTACCTTCAAGACATAGTGTTAGAACTTGCCACTAAGTTAGCATCGCTCCTACCTGCACCTCTTAGCACCTCTTATTTTGTTAACTCAGGAACAGAGGCTAACGAGGCCGCTATTAAATTAGCCAAGCGAGCTACTGGAAAACATAATGTAATCACTTTCAAAAAGTCGTACCATGGCAGTACGCAAGGCTCTATGAGTGTTTCTGACAGCGAGGATAAAAAGAGAAACTTTAGGCCACTTATTCCTGGTGTTGAAAAGATTGAATTTAATTCTATCGATTGCCTCTCATCTATAACTAAGCAAACTGCCGCAGTGATAATAGAACCTATCCAAGGAGATGCAGGAGTTCGGATTCCATCGCAGGAATTTATGACGGCTCTTAGAAACAAGTGTACCGAGGCTGGTGCTCTATTAATATTTGATGAAGTACAAACAGGTATAGGCAGAACGGGTAAAATGTTTGCCTTTGAGCATTTTAATGTGATACCAGATATTATAACATTAGCTAAGGGGTTTGGAGGTGGTTTGCCTATCGGTGCTTTTATTGCTTCCTATAAATTAATGAAGCTGTTAAGCCATAAGCCAATGCTGGGTCATATAACCACTTTTGGGGGTAACCCTATTAGTTGTGCTTCTGCATTGGCTACATTAAACATTATTGCCGAACATTTTTTTTTGACTCAGATAGAACCTAAAGGTCAATTGATTGAAGAGCTACTTGTCCATACTGAAATTAAGGCTATTAGAAGAAAAGGGCTGATGCTTGCCATTGAATTGAAAACAGAAGAAAAGGTAAACAAGCTAATTGAGTATTGTATTGCCAATGGAGTTATCATCTATTGGTTTTTATCTACTCGCAATTGTTTTCGTATTTCTCCACCACTTACTATTACTCAAGATGAGATTAAAGAAGCTTGTGGTGTTATTAAAGGTGGATTAGATAGGTTATAAATTCATTTTCCCACTGCTCACTTTCTTTGCGTAAATCTTTGCGATCTTTGCGTAAATCTTTGCGACCTTTGCGGTTAAACTTTACTTAATGCGCTTCGATCAATACAATATATCTCCTGAAATTAAACAAAGCCTCGTTGAATTAGGATTTAAAAAACCAACTGACATTCAGTTTAAGGCTATTCCATCAATACTAAAAGGAGAAGATGTATTAGCCATAGCACAAACGGGCACTGGTAAAACAGCTGCATTTGCTATTCCCATTATCCATCAGATTAATGCTCGTAAAACTTCTAAAAGAGCAGAACATATTAAATGTCTGATAATGGTACCTACTCACGAATTAGCAGAGCAAGTAAACAAGGTGTTTAATGCCTTAAGTAAATACACAAAGGTTAAATCCTTCGCCATTTTTGGAGGCACCGAACAAGATTCTCAGATTAGAAAACTCACGAAAGGAGTTGATGTGTTAGTTTCAACACCTGGTAGAATGTTTGATTTAATTAGCCAAGGGCATATAAAACTTAACCGCCTCGAAACTCTGATACTCGATGAAGCCGACCATATGTTAGCGCTAGGTTTTATTAAAGACATTCGAGATTTAATGAAGCATATACCCAAATACAGGCAGACGTTATTCTTTTCGGCCACGATAAATGATGAAATTAAAAAACTGGCATACTCTCTTGTAAAAAATGCCATCCGCATTCAGCTTTCTCCGAAAGACCCTGTAGCTAAAAACATTGAGCACGGAGTGGTGTTTGTTGATATGGATGACAAACGGTTTTTTATGGAGCGATTGGTTAAAGAAAACCCAGAGTCTAAATTTTTAGTGTTTGTACGTACCAAGGTTCGTGCAGAGCGGGTACTAAAAGCCTTGCAAAGGGTTAATATTGAAGCCGTTACTATTCATAGCGATAAAGACCATTTGGAGCGTAAACAAGCTATGAACCAATTTAGATCAGGAGAAACAAAGATATTAATAGCCACCGATGTAAGTGCCAGAGGAATAGATATACCGGATGTGGATTTTGTAGTAAATTATGATTTGCCAGATGTTGCTGAAAACTACGTGCATCGTGTAGGCCGAACTGGGAGAGGAAAAAACAAAGGAAATGCAATCTCTTTTTGCAGTAAGGATGAAAAAGAAATACTACAAACCATAGAAACTTTTTTAACAAAGCGAATTGAAGTGCTGGAAGTGACTAAAGCAGATCGAAAAGAAACGTTAAGTTTAAGCTCAGGAGTTGAGAATGATTGGCGAAAATTAATGAAAGAGGCAGAAGAACCTTTAAAGAAACGAAAACTCCTTTAAACCCGGATTATGTATTAACCTGAGTTCGGGATAAGGAAATTAGTAGCCAACCACCAGAAATTATAATGATTACAGATATGCAATTTATTAGATTTATGTTATCGATTCTAAAAATTAACATTATAGCCCATGCTAAGTAATTCTCTTATTTTTTCTAATAAAATGGCTGATATCTATTATAGTACGACCAGCAGAAAAATGACAGTTATTTATCATGGACTGGTTGATTATGATTTGCTTCAGGAAATTATTGAAGCCATTAACCAAGTGGCAACAGAGACTGGAATCTGTGGAGCACTAACGGATATTTGTAAATTAAGAGGCTCATTTCACCGGCTTTTGGGGTATATGGAAGAATCAGGCTTTCCTCTCTTAATAAAACATGGGCTAAAGTTTCAGGCTCAAATTATTTCAGACGACATAATAATGCAAAACTTGTCTAAAAAAGTAGAGGGTATATTAATTTCACTTGGTGTAAACTTTACAACATTTTATAACAGAGAAGAAGCAGAAGAATGGTTAGATAAGGCTCTATTGAAAGAAGGATAAACCTCCTTATCTAAAAATATCTACGCTTTAATATTTGCCTGTTAAAGGGTGCAAAGTCAAAGCCCACCATTATTTCGTGTGTACCCCATTGATTGGTAATTAATTTGGTACTTGGCAGTTCCATAGAATATCCAATTCGTAAACGATCACTAATTTGTAGTTGCGCTAGTGCACCAAATGTATTAAAGTTTCTAATGAGCACCCCTACCCATAAAGATTCAGCAAGTAGTACACTTCCATTAATATCAACCGAAACCTGGTTATTAACAACTCTAACTAAGGTTGATGGTTTAATTTTTAGGCCATTGCTTAACGGAAAGATAACACCTCCACTAAGGTAGTAATGTTTTTTATATCTGGTACTTTCAGAAATTCCATCATTAACTGTTACATCTAAGATTCGAGGAACTGAAATTCCTATGTAGTAATATTCACTATAGTAAAGCACCCCAAAACCAAAATTCGGTTTCATAAAATTCTCATCAGTTGGCATAAAACTTGGGTCATTAACAAACTCCATATTAAGTTCACTATAATCGTATTTGTATTGAATCATGCCTCCTTGCAAGCCTGCTGCCAAACGAGCCTTACCAAAATCAATTTTATATGAAAATGTAGCAAATACTTCGCTGTTATTACTCACGCCCAACCTATCGTTTAACACATATACGCCTACACCTCCTTTATTATTAAAAATGGAAGTATGAGCCGTTAACGAATTTGTAACAGGAGCTCCTTCAATTCCAATCCATTGTGCTCTAGACATGAGGGTTACCGAAGCATTATCAAACGCACCCACATAGGCTGGATTAATTAATGCCTGATTAAACAGATATTGGTTGTACAACGGATCGTATTGTGCCTTAGAAGTAAAAGCAACAATCAGTAATGCCGAAAACATTAAACCTTTTTTCATACTAATAGCGAATTACGATAAAACCATTTTCATTTTTCGAGCCATCTCCTTTTTCAACTACATAATAATAGGTGCCCTCTAGCAGCTCTTTTTTCTTACCTACATTCGATATACCAACAAACACATTATCGATATTATCATAATTAGACATTTCAAACACTTTATCTCCCCATCTGGTGTAAACAGTTACATTATTATCGGGGTAGAGTTCGATATTTCCTATCCTAAGAAAATCGTTAATACCATCTCCATTCGGACTTATTGCATTATATACATTAATATCGGTTGTGGCCTCTTCAGCATTCTGGCCAATTGTTAAAATTTTTTGTGTAGATGCTACTTCACTGGTAACTCTGCCATTTGCAACGTCTCCTGAAAAATTTGTGCCACCAATGCTTGTAAATGGTGTACCCAAATCAGAGGATTGTGCCACCACGGCTTCCTGTACAGATTCTAAAAACAGTTCTTCATTGAGGGGTAATTGAACGAATGAATTATCATAGGTTCCGCTGATTACATCCAACTCCCAATATTGCTGATCGGTTACCCCCACTAGATTACCCTCTACTGCTAAATTAGGGTTAGGCACTCTTAATAAAACACCTATGGTGGGTGCTGACCCCTGAATGCTTAAAAGATCAACCGGCAAAAACACACCATTAATCCCGATAGGAAAATATTTATCTCCAATACCTACATGGTAAAGAGGGCCTTCGATATACGAAGTAGCTGAGCCACCTGAAATAACAGCCCCTTCATTAATAATTATTTTAGCATTCCCGTTTGATTGCAAAATTCCATTGTCCATCACCAACTCATCCTCGATGGTAATATCTGCTCCAAATATTTTTGTTCCTCCTCCAGAAATTGTTAACCGGGTAAACGATTGATTATTATGGTTAATTATTTGTGTTTGGCTGCTTGTTAATGTTAATTGCCCTTGCCCGGGTTGGTAGGTAGCATTATTTTGCCAGAGACCTCCTACCTGAATATCACCATTATTAATAATAGTGCCATTATTTACAACGCTATCAGAAACATATAATAATTGGCCAGTACCCACGCTTACTATACTGCTTTGGTTAAATAAACTTTGAGCATGGCTACTATACATTACAGAAGTAATTGCGATCAATGAGATTATTAAATTTTTCATATACTCATACATTTATATTTCCGTGCATATAGAATTTTCATATAGCAAATTATGCTTACCACTAGTGTAACAAATAATTTATACATACTCATTTCAAAACTCTACAACTAGCCTTCCTGCAATATAGGAACCGTATTCTGTTCCTCCATTGAGGAGTTGACTATTTGAAGAAAAAAGTACAAACTGCACGACCTCTCCTGCACTTAATTGTAGGTCTGTCGAAAACCCAAATCCAATAAAAGTTCCTGTTCCTAAACTCAATGTTCTTTCTTTCATACTATATCTTGGAACATCATCTACTGTAATAAAAATCGTAAAATTGCTAGCTTCTTCCATTTGCATATCAAAAACACCACTAAGTGAGTATATGCCATCTACAGGTGCCAGGTATTTACCGCCAGCATAGTTTCCATTTAAATCATAAGCTGTTGAATTAAAATTAACACCTTCAGTATTATTAGCAGGAACAGTAACACTATTACCCAAGTATACCTTAAATGCTTCTTTAGTAGTAGTAGTAGGAAGAATTACACTATTACCACCCGCAATGGTTAGTGTAGAGCCCGACACTAATAAAGTTTGATTATCTGAATGATCTTGTGCATCTACATAACTTTTTGTAGCAGCATCTTGTGTTAAGGTTGGGTTAGCCAAATTAGTGATTTTCGAATTTCCTGCACTATTTCCTTGGCTCAGCACACTCGTTAAATTCTGAATCTCGTTCGTTGAATTGGCATCGCCATCAACGGTTTGGTCTGTCCCTGCCACCCAGCTACTCCCATTCCAAACCAATACATCATTGGTGCCAGCAGTAGCCGGTAGCTCTATTTCATTGGTGGTACTATTATCGTTATCTGCAACACTAAAGGTAGTATTTGTACCTCCGGTAATGGTAACCGTACGGTTGGTGCCACTAATGTTTACACCTAAATTTTGGTTGTCGGTGTTGGCCTCAAAACCATCTTGCAAACTAACCAAATTAACATCGGTATTGCCACCTGCATCGGTTATACGGAGTGTGGTACCGCTAAGTGTTCCCCCAGTTATTAATTCATTCGTAGTACTAGCATCGGCATCAGTAGTTTGGTCTGTCCCTGCTACCCAACTACTTCCACTCCAAACCAATACATCATTGGTGCTGGCAGTAGCCGGTAGCTCTATTTCATTGGTGGGATCATTGTCGGCATCATCTACACCATCTTGAATAGAAGCTAAATTAAGCGTATTGCCTCCTGTAATTGATAAATTAGTACCTGCTAACGATAAGGTTTGATTATCTGTGTTAGAACCAGAAAAAGGAGCAAGATCTATATTAGTAGCCGAACCATTGTTTGTTATTGATAATGTATTGCCAACAAGTTGTAAATCTTGTATAACCGTTATAGACATCCAGCTAGACCCATTCCAAAAATAAAAGCCATTCAAATCTGAATCGAATACCATTAATCCATTTTCGTTGGTGCTTAATGCGGCATTCATGGCTGTACGCTGGGCTGTGTTGAGCCTTGGAATGAGAATACCTTTATCGTTGGTAGAAGATACAATATCTAATATGGCATTAGGGTTAGGTGTAGAAATACCAATACCTACCCCTGACTGTGCATAAGATGCATACCCTATAATTAATAGAGCAAATAGCAAAAAACTATGTTGTACTCTGTTCATACTAAACAATTAAAATTTAACAGCAAATCTATAAATAATATCTGTTTAATACTATTATCATAAATAAAATATGATTCACTGTTATTCAAATAGATAATATGGGCTTGCCCCATTGATTGACTGAGTTTGACCTAACCTGAATAATTCATGAATAATCTATTACGCATTCCAATTGCCAAC
>CAZZML010000113.1:0-8750 GCA_964654735.1 uncultured Roseivirgaceae bacterium
AAAAACCGTGGAGTTAGGTTATATGAACCTGAAGCTTATAGCTCTATTGAAAGGGATGACGGATTTGGCTACCGAAAATCGAAAAGACATGGCTTGGGAGTTTATGTAATGCAAAACAGTGATGGCGGATTTAGCAACACTGGTGCATTTTTAAACTATGCTTATCATATTAATTTAACGAACCAACTAGTTTGGTCTGTTGGAGCAGGATTTGGGTATGAGTTAAATACATTTAACCCTAGCGGAATATCGGTTTTGAACCCAGATATGGACGCTACTTACCAAGCCTATTTAAATGGTGATAACCAAAAAAGCAGTATGAATGTTAATCTTGGTACTGTAATTTATCATAAGCAATTCTACTTAGGTTACTCGGCCATAAGTGCCACAAAAATATTGTTGCCGGGCACAAGCGATGCTTTTAATGAATTGCCTAACCCAATAACTCATAATATTCAATTCGGGTTTCATTATCGAAAATGGAGATATGGCTATTTAATTTCACCTTATGTAATGGTTAATTTAAGACCAGACCAACCTGTAGAGGTGATAGGTGCTTTACGTATGCGTTATCATGACAAATTCTGGGGTGGCATTCAATACACCTTGCTTGGATCGGTTGGGCTTTCGGCTGGCTTTTATTTAACTCCTAATGTTGCTCTAAACTATGGTTATGAGTTTCCTACCTCAAAAATAAGCCGAGTTACTGCTGGTTCGCATGAAATAATACTGGCATTTAAGCTTAGAAACAAAAACTTCTCCAGAGCTTATTTATATTAATGCTTTGAGCTTAATTTCTGTGTATTTTAGTTTGCCACTGCGTTTTATAACTAGTTTTAGTTTTACACCTTCCTTACTAAAATAGTCACGCACTTCTTCAGTACTCAATTCTTCTACAACTGTTCCTTCGATTGCAATAATGTTATCTCCATTTTTAAGCCCTGCACGAGTTGCTGGAGAACGCTCAATGACATTTTTAATTATTGGCTTGCCATTTTTAAAATGAATGCTAAACCCAGAAACGTTAACATTATATTTTTTTGACATGTTCGCATTGGGTTCTAGGTAAATAAGGCTTCTTGGGTAGTCAAAAATAACATTAAAGCGTTTTAGAATTCTATTGCCAATAATTCCATCTATTCCGCTAAATGACAATACCCCATTTTCTGCCTGACTAAGAATTACTGGAACCTCCGTAAACTTATGTTCAGCAAACTCTAATTTTTTAATTTTACCGTACATAATTTTGGCCTTTTTCCCAGAGCTACCCACTTCTGTTTTAAGCACATAATGATCTCCCACGGCATCAATCATATTATATTTATTAACCGTAGGAGAACTAATAATTAAATCGGAACGTGCCCCTGTATCTACTAAAAAGAATCCTTCAAATTCAGTATCGTTATTTATAGAAACAGCACTTACGACCAGTGGCAAATTGTATGTTAACACAATAGGCATTACAACACCATCTCCTTCATAAGCATAATTACTTCTATTATACATTATAAGCTCAAAACTGTCATAATCTATTTTAATCACAAATCGGGAAAGCAGATGAAACCCAATGATTCCTGCTATTTCTTCTCCAGTATCTAATTGTTCAAAATTATTCTCATCGCGCATCATATTAATATTATTAATTTGCGCATCACCTACTTTAATAGAGTTTCCTTTTAAAATAGAAACCATGTGGGTGCCTACAGCACCTGTATTTAATCTCTCAGTAGCGGATTCAAGGCCAATGCTATCCGAAAAATTTTTGTTTATTAATATTCCCCCTGCACCTGAATCGAACATAAAATTCATTTCAGGTGACCCATTAATCGATAATTTGATAATAATATGATCGTTATTTAGTATAAATGGAACTCTAGCTATTTCTTGGTTTTGGGCAAACACAGACAGGTTAAAAAATAAAACAAAAAATAATAGATGAAAAAATCGAGTCATATTAGTAGTAAGGTATGGCGCAAAATTAGATGTTTGTAGTTATTTTATAAACCAAAGCTAGAATTACTTCTGTAAAAATGAAACATAAATTATACCAACGACTTATTGTATCGACAAACAGCATTATTCTGTTTGGGGCACTTGTTCTAGTTACACTAGTAGTTACAAACTGTTCTATACAAAACGATGCAAAAAATCAAGATCCTATTATTGATATTCAGATTACCCCTACTCCAGCAAAACTGCTTTATAAGAGAGGTTTCTTTCATTTGGATAAATCTACTCGTGTTTTAATGAATTTATCCGACAGTAGATCGAAAGAATTAGGTGAGTTATTAATAAATATGATTAAGCTTAAAACCAATTATAAACTTAAAATCGCAGACCGTTTTACCACGAATAAGTTGTCGTCAAGCATCGAAATTATCACAGATCAAGTAGGTTTAACAAAAAAAGAAGGGTTTAAAATAGAAATAAAAAAAGACAAAATCACAATATATGCATTGGATAATTCAGGTCTTTTTTATGCTGTAAACCTAATATTAGACCTACTCAGCAAAAACAAAGATAATCAATGGCAATCTCCTCAAATGCTTATAGAAGATTACCCCAATACCGTTTTTCGTGCCATATCTATCCCGCCAATCATTGCAGGTATAGATAAGGGACAACTTTTAGCTTTGCTTAAAAAGAATCGAATCAACAATTTATTTATTGCTAGTGTTTCTGAAATTACTAGTTCGGAATATCTAACTATTTATACTTTCCCCAAAGTGAAAATTGATAGCCTCTCTCAAAGAATGTCAATTAAAACATTTTATAATTTAGATCAACCATCGAATGACACACTAATATTTTATATTGAAAATATTAATCAATTATATCCGGACTCTATTGCATTGATTGGCGAAGCTATGTGGAGTAAAATTAGCAATCGAAATTATTCTAATACTCAGAATCATCTAGCCAACAAAAAGCTGAATTAAAGGTGAAAGAATTATCTTTGCACCAAATAATAATTTAGATATGAAAACAGCAGAAATTAAAACTGGAAAAGGGACAATGAAAGTTGAGTTTTTCGATAAAGATGCTCCAAATACAGTTGATAACTTCACAAAATTAGCCAAAGACGGGTTCTATGATGGGCTAACTTTTCACCGAGTACTTCCAAACTTTGTTATTCAAGGGGGTTGCCCAGACGGAACTGGAGCTGGCGGACCGGGATACGCAATAAAATGTGAGCTGGATGGTAACAACCAATACCACGACAAAGGTGTATTATCAATGGCACACGCAGGTAGGGATACCGGTGGTAGTCAATTTTTTGTATGCCATAGTCGTGATAACACTTCTCACCTAGACGGAGTTCACACATGTTTCGGTAAAGTTGTTGAAGGTCTAGAAGTGATTGATGCTATTACAGAAGGAGACGTGATAGAAACCATAACAGTAACAGAGAAATAAGTTTTACGTTGCCTGAAAGAGCTTGATCTTCAGGCAACTATTTTCTAATTAAAACCAACCCATTTTGAAATATCTTACACTCCTCATAATTATCATTTTTGGTTGTGAACGAAACACAATTATCCAAGCGCAAGTTTCAGATGAAACAGCAGCCAAGGAAATCAAGGGAATTCTTGTGAATAGCCAAGAACAGCAAGATAAACCTTATGTAATTCTAGTATCTATAGACGGGTTTAGGCATGATTATGCAAAAAAATTTGAGGCTAAAAACTTATTAAGTTTTGATGTTAAGGCAGAAAAAATGATCCCGTCTTTCCCATCTAAAACGTTCCCTAATCACTATGCCATAACCTCGGGGTTATACCCAGGGCATAACGGATTAGTTTCGAATGAATTTTATGATAGAAATTTGAGGCTTACTTATAATATGAGAAATAGAAATATTGTTGAAAATCCAAAATTCTATAATGGAACTCCTTTATGGGTATTGGCGGCTGAACAAAAAATGGTAACAGCCAGTATGTTTTGGGTAGGCAGTGAAGCACCCATAAAGGGAGAGCTGCCCACGTATTATTATAAATACGATGGAGACATTAGTTATAAAGACAGGGTAAACCAAACTATAAAATGGCTACAACTTCCTGAAGAAAAGCGACCACATTTTATAACTCTCTACTTTTCAAATACAGACGATATTGGCCATGAATATGGGTCTGATTCAGAAGAAATTAGCCAAGGGGTTAAAGATATTGACACAACAATAGGAGATTTATTAAAAAAGGTTAACCAGCTTAATATACCTGTTAATGTTATCGTTGTTTCTGACCACGGTATGATGGAGGTTGATCGAGACAATGTGATTTTTTTGGAGAACCTGTTGCCTAACAACCTCAATTACACAGCTAGCTTTCCTGCCATGGTATATTCATCTGATCAAGAAAGAATTGATTCTATTTATCAAAGCCTGATTACAGATACTACTCGTTTTAGTATTTTTTTTAAAGATAACCTGCCAGAAAGATACCATTACGATGCAGAGCAAGAAAGAATTGGAGACTTAGTTATTATGCCCAAAGCACCTTACACATTCGGAAGCAAATCTAGCCCTTACAAATCTGGTTCAAGCACCCACGGCTACGATCCTAAGTTTACTCCGGAAATGAGTGCTATATTTTATGCCAAAGGAGAGGCTTTTAATAGAATTAACATACCTCCTTTTGAAAACATACATGTGTATCCAATAGTAGCTAAAATACTTGGGCTCGAATATAACGCAAGTACTATTGATGGTAAGATTGAAGTATTAGAGCCTATTCTAAAATAACCTGCTATCTTCTTGAAGGATTTTTTATCATTTTAAGATCTATCAATTTCGATTCTTCAAAATCAATAGCCATATAACCAAATACACCACCAGACGCTTCTGCGATTTTCTTCGCAATTTCTTTTAAACTGGCGTATAATGAAGCTGCATACTTTTTAGGGAGCTGTGCAAATATTGCATTAGATTCTTTTAGTTTTTCAACTAATAGTTTTTGGCGTTCGTTTGTATCAGATGGTAAGTTTGCAACTGCCATTTTAAACTTATCTTCAAAATTTTCATTGGCTTCGTTATAATAACCAATTAATTCTTTTCTTGCATTTTTTAATTTATCATTGATAAGATTAATAGCTTTACTTACTTCTCTATTATCAATTTCTCCATCGGCACCAGCAATTAAAACAGCAATATATACCGGCAACGACAACATTAATTCCTGTTCACTTTGTGATAAAATCTCGAATTCCTGAATCATAATAAATTAGCTTGAATAAAGTACGAAGTTAAGTAGCTATTTTCAAAATTTCATCTGTTTATTTAACTTTTTTGCTGAACTTTTACTGTTATTTTTTTGTAAAAAAAATAAAATAAATATTTTGTAATTTTTCACAACCAATAGTAGAACTTGTTATATCATTTGCTTTTGCGACTTACAAATTCTAATTTTCTATTAATATTACTTTTTTGCATTATTGCCTCTAACCAAACACCATGACCAAAACTAATTCTGTTAAAATTTTTGCCGTTGAAGACGACCCTGTCTATAGCAAATTTTTAAAATATGTACTCGATTTAAATCCGGATTTTGAAGTTGAACTGTTTGAGAATGGGAAAGATTGTCTTGCCCAGCTTCACAGATCGCCACAGATAATCACTTTAGATTATTCTCTGCCAGACCTTTCGGGAGAAGAAATTTTGAAACAAATTAAGGCAACTGACCCTAACATTCATATTATAATAATTTCAGGGCAGGAAAACATTTCCACCGCTGTAAATTTATTAAAGCAGGGAGCCTATGATTATATTACCAAGGATGAAGAAACCAAAGATAGATTATTAAACAGTTTAAGTAACGCTCTTAAAAATGTAAATCTAGTTCAAGAAATAAATCATTTAAAAAAAGAAATTAGCCTTAAATACGATTTTGAATCGAGCATTATTGGTTCGAGTTCGGCCATAAAAAAAACATTCGATTTACTAGGCAAGGCTATTAAAACTAATATAACCGTATCCATTACAGGTGAAACCGGCACAGGTAAGGAACTTGCTGCCAAAGCTATTCATTATAACTCCACAAGAAAAAAAGGAAAATTTGTAGCTGTTAATATAGCTGCCATTCCTAAAGATTTACTTGAAAGCGAACTCTTCGGTTATGAGAAAGGCGCATTTACAGGAGCCGTTACCAGAAGAATTGGAAAATTTGAAGATGCAAATAATGGTACGCTCTTTTTAGACGAAATCGGTGAAATGGACATTAATTTACAAGCTAAATTATTACGGGTGCTTCAAGAAAAGGAGCTTTCGAGAATTGGTGGCAATGAAATAATAAAACTTAACCCTAGAATAATTGTAGCAACACATAAAGATTTAGCGCAAGAAGTGAGTGAAGGAAACTTTAGAGAGGATTTATATTATAGGCTCTTAGGGTTACCAATAGAAATGCCTCCATTAAGAGACCGAGGCAACGACATTATTATTATTGCCAACAAAATGCTGGGCGATTTTTGTAAAGAAAATGAGCTAAGTTGTAATGCCATTAGTAAAGAAGCAAAAGAAAAACTAATGACTTATACTTACCCTGGCAATGTGAGAGAGCTTAAATCTATTGTAGAGCTTGCTGCCGTAATGGGCTCTGGTGAAGAAATTAGAGAAGAAGATATCTCTTTTAAAGCTATAAAAGAAGATGGCAAAATATTGTTTAAAGAACTCACGCTAAAAGAATACGAAAGTAGAATTATCAATTATTTTATGGACAAGTTTGATAATAATGTACTCAAAGTTGCCCGAGTTTTAGACATTGGGAAATCTACCATATACCGGCATTTAAAAAAGGGGAATAATGGAGGAACTATCTAATTATTTAGCAGAGGAAAAATTTTATAAAACAGTTGTAGAAGATGGTTCAGATATAATTTTTATAGTTGACTATAATGCCAATATAGCGTATCATAACCCTTCAGTAAAAAAAACAATGGGGTATGACTCATTGTCGGGCAAGCATTTTTTCGATTTTATAAATCCTATGCAACTAAAAGGTGTTAAAAGGTTATTTAAGGAAAGCACCAATCTACCCTATAATGCAAACATTGAATTCGAATTTTTGTGTGCAAATGGAAAATATAAATACCTTGAATTTAATTCTATTAACCTAAAGCATAAAGACGGTATTGATGCTCTTATTTTGGACTGTAGAGATATTTCTGGAAGAAAAAAAGATCAGGAAGAATTAATTAAAGCTCAAAAAACTAAAGAGCAGTTTTTGGCAAATATGAGTCATGAGATACGAACTCCTGTAAATGGAATTGCTGGTATGGTAAACCTATTAACCAATACTATGCAGTCCAAAGAGCAATCAAAATACCTAAATGCAATTAAACATTCTGCGGATAACTTAAAGGTTATAATTAATGACATACTAGATTATTCTGTTATTGAATCTGGCAAGGTATCATTAGAGCGCATAGGATTCGACATCGATTATCAAGTTAAAGCTGTCATTAACTCTCTTGAACTTCAAGCATCAGAAAAAAATCTAAAGATAGATTATATTGAGAATTCTAGTAAAATCAATATACTACTTGGCGACCCAGTAAGGCTGAGTCAAATCTTGATAAATTTGATTAATAATGCCATAAAGTTTACAAATGAAGGGTCAATTACAATTTCATTATCTTGTGCGTATGATTCGGATAACATAGCTATTGCAAAGTTTGAAGTAACGGATACAGGTATTGGTATCAGCGAAAGTAAACTGAACCATATATTCGATACATTTAAGCAGGCTGATGAAAGTATTACTCGAAAATATGGTGGTACCGGGCTGGGTTTAGCAATTAGTAAGCAGTTGGTTGAAATGCAAGGAGGAAAAATTAATGTAAAAAGTGAAGTAAATAGAGGAACAACTTTTTTCTTTTCTATCCCCTATGAAATTGGAAGTGAGTTAGACTTAATACATAAGCCTTCAGGTTCTAAAAAACTAAGAAAGGGGAAATTTGATGGATTAAGAATATTGCTTGTTGAAGACAATGATATAAACCGGCTGTATGCATCAACTATTCTAAAAAAATGGAATTGCAAATGCGATGAAGCAGAAAATGGAGAAATTGCGTTAGAATTACTCAGAAAGAACGATTATGACTTAGTTTTAATGGATGTTCATATGCCAGTAATGGATGGTTTAGAAGCTACTAGAATAATAAGAAAAAGTTTTAAATCTCCTAAAAAAGATATCCCGATAATTGCATTTACTGCCAATGCCATTAAGGGTGAAAAAGAAGACTATATGGATATTGGCATGGACGACTATATTTCAAAACCGTTCATCCCAGACGAACTCCATAACCTTATTTCTAAATATCATCTACCTATTAATGACGAAGTAGAAAATCCTATTTTTGCCCCCCCTTATGCAGACTTAACCTATCTAAAGTCTATATCTGATGGAAACCGAGAGTTTCTTAATGATATTATATCCACTTTTATAGCTCAAACACCGCCACTTTTAAGCGAAATGGAGGATGCTGTAGCTGATAAAAACTGGACAAAAGTGGGAGATCTGGCTCATAATCTTAAACCCAACCTTACTTTATTGGGCATAAACCAACTAAGTGCCTTAGTGCTATCTATTGAAACTGATGGTAGATCCAATAAAGCTATTTTAACCTTACCTGATAGAGTGAAACTACTTGTAAATACCTGCAGCTCCGCCATTAAAGAACTAAAAACCTATCATATAACTTAAACCTAGATTGAGCGATTCAGTGGAGATGAGAAGTGCTAAGAGACTGAGAAT
>CAZZML010000114.1:0-8666 GCA_964654735.1 uncultured Roseivirgaceae bacterium
TTATAGGAAGCTTATAATTTTAGTAACATCTGATAAAAATTTACGCTATCAACAGAATCTTAAAAAGCACGAAAGTAGTTGTAATAATATTGCTGCCACCAGACAACCGTTACAATACACTTAAAGAATATGTTGGCTTGTTGGTGAAACAACACCAACAAGAGGTAGGAGGAATCTTAGCCAATAAGCGTGCATTGCATTGTGGTAAAGATTTCTCCTCCACCAATTGGCGGATACGAAATGAAAGGGGGTTATAAAAAAGGGTTAACCCGAAAAATTCACACGAATTTTTCGCCAAGACCGACTAATTCTAAAATTCATATAATCAGCTAGTTATATATTATGGACAGGTGAGTTACAAAATATACAACACCCAAAAATGGGGAAGTCAAATTTTAGAATTGTCGGGGTTAACCCTACTATAAATGCTTGACAATCAGTTGATATAAATTGTTCAGGTCATTACTTGTTGCAAAGTCATGAATAATCCGGGTTAAGACTTATCACTCAAACTCAAACACCTCCGTAGGCTTTGTTTTTGTTAGTCGCTTACTAATTGTTTTTCCATTATAGGTAAAATGAATCAGCGTATTTTGGTCATCGTAAAGCTCAAAAAAAATAGTGTTGGTAATGCTCACCGATTTCATTTTTTTAACCCCATAATACTCGATATAACACCACAAAGCATCTTTTTCAATTTCATGCCCTATGTATTTTCGCTTCTTTTGTTTACCATCAATATTTATTATTAAATGACTCATCATATAATCTTGGATTAATGAATCCAAATAAGCTTTGTTTTCCGGATTTACAACATCGAGCCTAACATTATATACCTTGTTCAAAGTCTCTTCTAGGTCATCTAAAAATACTCTTTCAGAAATTTGAAGAGCCTTGGTTTCTTTATCATGCTCAATTTCGCACACCGAAACATGAAACGGATGAAGAAGCATTGAAGCCCAAAAAGTAATGGCGGATAGTAGAAAAGTCATTGGTCAATTTCTGAATTATACAAACGGTGAATAAAACCCAAAATTAAACATTAATTTTACCACTTTTTAGAGGAGAAGTATTGGATACATTTAAGTTATATTTTCAGTTAGGAATGGAGCATATCCTTGATATAAGGGGCTATGATCATATCCTTTTTGTGGTGGCACTTACCACTATCTATCTCTTAAAGGATTGGAAACGTGTATTAATTTTAGTAACCGCCTTTACCATTGGCCATTCTATTACACTAGCCTTAGCTACTTTACATGTTATTAACTTCAATTCCGATTTAATCGAATTTTTAATTCCCGCAACCATTTTCTTACTGCTATGGCCAATTTATTAAGAAAGAGAGCAGAGCAAAGCACCAAAAAAATTCAATTAAACTACTGGGTTGCTCTGTTTTTTGGTTTAATTCACGGTATGGGTTTTTCAAATTACTTACGAAGCCTTTTAGGTAGCGACACCACTATATTTACTCAACTTTTAGCGTTTAATGTTGGGTTAGAAGTAGGGCAAATCATAATTGTCTTATCATTTATGACACTTTCTTTTTTATTTGTTAATATAATTGGCGTATCACGCAGAGATTGGAAACTAGTAGTTTCCTCAGGAGTAGCAGCCATTGCTACCACTTTAATGATAGAAACAAAATTTTGGTAATACATAAATTTAATACATAATGAAACGAGTAACCCTATTAATTACATTGCTATCCATTTCCTTCTTGGGTTATGCGCAAGAGAAATCGAGTTGGCAAGGCAAGTTTGAGCAGCTAGGCACTACATTGCCTACGCCCAATATATACCGAACCGCATCTGGTGCCCCGGGTGAAGCCTACTGGCAACAAAAGGCGGATTATAAAATTAAAGTGTCTTTAAATGAAGATAAGCAGACCCTCACCGGTTCCGAAACCATTACTTATTATAATAACTCTCCTGATAACTTAAATTATTTGTGGGTTCAACTTGATCAAAATATGAGAGCTAAAAACTCTCAAACACCTCAAGTGGCATCATCACAATTGCGCTCCGATTCTATTTCGGGTAAAGTACTTCAGCAATATGTATTATATGATGTTGACTATGATGGAGGCTTTAAACTGACGGCTGTAAAAGATGCAAATGGAGATGATATGGATTATGTGGTTAATCACACCATGATGCGCCTTAACTTGCCTGAAGCACTAGAATCGGGAAAGTCGGTATCATTTTCGATTGATTGGTGGTATAATATTAACGACCGTATGAGCATGGGTGGTAGAGGCGGATATGAGTATTTTCCTAAAGATGATAACTACCTGTTCACCATAGCACAGTGGTTTCCTCGCATGGCCGTTTACGATGATGTAAATGGATGGCAAAACAAGCAGTTTTTGGGTAGAGGAGAGTTCGCCTTGGTTTTTGGCGATTACGATGTTGAAATTACCGTTCCATCAGATCATATTGTAGCTTCTACTGGTTCACTACAAAATCCAAAGGATGTCCTTACTAGTGTTGAAATCGAACGTTTTGAAAAAGCGAAGACTTCTGAGGAACAAGTTATCATTATAACTCAAGATGAAGCAATAAAAAAAGAAAAAGCTAAGTTAACGAAGAAAAGTACCTGGCATTTTAAAGCAGAAAATGTAAGAGATTTTGCTTTTGCTTCTTCTCGTAAATTTATTTGGGATGCACAAATGGTAGATATTAATGGCAAAAAGCCTTTAGCAATGTCGTACTATCCTAAAGAAGGAAACCCTTTATGGCAAAAAGAATCTACCAAAGCAGTTGCTCATGCCCTAAGAACATATTCAAGAATGACAATTGATTATCCATATCCTGTGGCTATTTCTGTTCATGCTGCAAGCATTGGTATGGAGTACCCAATGATCTGTTTCAACTTTGGAAGACCCGAAGAAGATGGTACTTACTCTGATAGAAAAAAATGGGGAATGATTGGTGTTATTGTGCACGAAGTGGGGCATAATTTTTTTCCGATGATTATCAACTCTGATGAACGCCAATGGACTTGGATGGACGAAGGCTTAAACACGTTTGTTCAAACGGTTACCCAAAAAGAAAATTACCCTGATATGCCTAAAAGAAGGGGTGAGCCAAACACCATTATTAATTATATGAAAGGCAACCCTGATTATATCAGACCCATTATGACCAACTCCGAGCAAATTATTCAATTTGGAAATAATGCCTATGCTAAGCCTGCAACAGCCTTAACTATACTTAGGGAAACTATTATGGGTGAAAAAGAATTTGACCATGCCTTTAAAGAATATGCTACTCGTTGGGCATTTAAGCACCCTGAGCCTGCTGATTTTTTCCGTACAATGGAAGATGCTTCGGGAGTTGATTTAGATTGGTATTGGAAAGGGTGGTTCTATACCATTGATAATGTGGAAATTGAGTTGAGTAATGTACGTTGGTTTAAAGTAAATACTGTTTCTCAAGGTATTGAAGGCCAAAACCCAAACGTAACTCCGATAGCTATCGGGGAGAATGCCAATAAAGACGAAGATGGGAATAATAAAGACTTTTCGAATGGGCCTGAAAACCTAGCAATCACCGATACTCCAGACCGTTATTATGGTGAATTTATGAACACCGTGGATGATGAAGCCATTCGTCAGAAAAATGCCAAGAAGAATTTTTACGAGCTAACCTTAAAAAATAACGGGGGGTTGGTTATGCCAATAATTATTGAATGGACTTATACCGATGGTACAAAGGAAACGGAAATGCTTCCTGCCGAAATTTGGAGATCGAATGAAAGCCAGATTACTAAGGTGTTCGCTAAAGATAAAGAAGTGGCAAGCATTATTATCGATCCAGAGCAAAGAACAGCCGATGTAAATACAGATAATAATGTATTCCCTAAAAAAGAATCAAAATCCAGGTTAGAGGAATTCAAGAATAAGTAGTTAGAAGAATTAAAAATAAGCCCGTCATTCTGAACGAAGTGAAGAATCTTATACCAGAACTACCATAGTATTTATGGATCCTTCGATTCCTCAGGATGACGTTTCTTATTTGTTTTTAATTCCTTTAAAAGAATAAATAAATGATTATGAAAAAATTATTAATTGTGAGCCTTTTGGCTATGCCATTTATGGCAATTGCTCAAAATTGGCAAGGCAAGTTTGAGCAATTGGGTACTCAACTACCTACTCCAAACGAGTACAGAAATGCAGCAGGAGCACCGGGAGTAAAATACTGGCAGCAACAAGCTGATTATAAAATTGATGTTACCATTGATGAAAACTCATTGAAACTCACTGGTTCTGAAAAAATTACCTACACAAACAACTCCCCTGATAAACTTGGGTATGTATGGGTACAATTAGATCAGAATGTTCGTCAAAAAAATGCCTTAGGTACACAAGTAGGCACTCGTAGCATGCGCGATTCCATTGTAGCAAAATCTATGATGCTCTATACCGATGATTATAATGGCTACGATGGTGGTTTTAAAATTGTATCGGTTAAGGGTGCACAAGGAAATGAGTTGAAGCATACAATTGTAGAAACAATGATGCGGATAGATTTGCCCAAAGCGTTGGCTTCAGGAGACTCCTATTCCTTCTCCATTGATTGGTGGTATAATATGTACGACCGTATGTTAGTTGATGGCCGTGGTGGCTACGAGTACTTTCCAAAAGATGGTAATTATGCATTTACATTAACACAATGGTTCCCTCGAATGGCTGTATATGATGATGTAAACGGATGGCAGCACAAACAATTCTTAGGTAGAGGTGAGTTTGCCTTAACCTTTGGCAATTATGAAGTAAACATCACGGTACCTTCTGATCATATTGTAGGCTCAACGGGCTGGCTACAGAACGAGAGAGAAGTGCTGAGCGAAAAACAACAAGCGCGTTGGAAACTAGCTCAAAATTCAAAAGAGATTGTATTTATAGTAACCGAGAAAGAGGCAAAGAAAAACGAAAAATCAAAGGAGACAGGTACTAAAACCTGGCGTTTTAAAGCAGATAATGTAAGGGATTTTGCCTTTACTTCTTCAAGAAAATATATTTGGGATGCCGTTGCTGTTCAGCTTGAAAAGCATAAGCCGTTGGCTATGTCATTCTACCCCAAAGAGGGGAACCCATTGTGGGCAGAGTATTCTACCGAAGCTGTAGCCAACACACTTCGGTATTATTCTGAAAAAACAATTGATTATCCTTATCCGGTAGCTATTTCTGTACACGCAGCTAACCAGGGAATGGAGTACCCAATGATTTGCTTTAATTATGGTCGCCCAGATGAAAAGGGCAAATATTCGCAACAATTGCTAGAAAGCACGGTTGGTGTTATAGTACATGAAGTTGGGCACAACTTTTTTCCTATGATTATCAACTCTGATGAGCGCCAATGGACTTGGATGGATGAAGGCCTGAATACGTTTATGGAGCATAATACACTGGTGAAATATTATCCTGATTTTGACCTTACCTGGGGTACGCCTCAAGGTGTTACTCGCTATATGAAGGGCAACCCAGAGTATATCCGTCCTATTATGACGAACTCTGAACAGGTTAGGCAATTTGGCTATAACGCTTATGGAAAACCATCGGCTGCCTTGGTGTTACTTCGCGAAACCATTATGGGCGAAGAGCTTTTTGATATGGCCTTTAAAGAATATGCACAGCGTTGGGCATTTAAACATCCCATGCCAGCAGATTTTTTTAGAACAATGGAAGATGCTTCCGCTGTTGACTTAGATTGGTTTTGGAAAGGTTGGTTTTACTCAATTGATCATGTAGATGTGGAACTTTCGAATGTACGTTGGTTTAAAACCAGTACAGTTTCTCAGGGCATCGAAGGACAAAACCCAAACGCAACCCCGATAGTTATCGAGAAAAATGCCAATAAAGATGAGGACGGTAATAATATCGATTTTTCTAATGGCCCTAATCCATTAACAATTACAGATACCCCTGATCGCTATTATGGCGAGTTTAAAGCAAGGGTGGATGATAAAGTTATTGCCAGCTCTTATAATGGCAAGAATTTATATGAGGTTTCTTTTAAAAATGTAGGAGGTTTGGTCTCTCCAATTATTATTGAATGGACCTATTCCGATGGTACAAAAGAAGTAGAACAAATTCCTGCTGAAATTTGGAGATCGAATGAAAATGAAACCAAAAAGGTGTTTGTGAAAGACAAGGAAGTAGTGGGCATTACGATAGATCCAAATAAGGCAACAGGCGATACAGACATAAAGAATAACTACTTCCCTAAACGCGAACCCAAATCGAAATTAGAAGAATATAAAGATTCGCATTAAATCAACACCGTTCCTGTTCTTGCTTTGCTGAAACTTTGCGAAGGCAAGGTAGGCAGGAATCTTGTCAACCCTTTGTATGCTCATATAGATTTTACCTATCATCCATCAGTTATTGATAACAGTATTATTTGACCTACCAAAAATCATTGTGTAACTTTATAACTGAACCTTAATTAAGTCATTATGAAACATTTTTTCTCCATTTTATTCATTGGAACACTACTTGCAAGTTGTAGCACAAGCACCACCAAAGAAGAAACTCAAACAGAAACAGACCAATTTGCAGACCTAGCCTCAAGAGCTAAACCGTTATTTGGTACTTTACCTTCGGTAGCAGAAAATCCTGAGAACCCAATTACTGATGAAAAAGTAGCTTTGGGAAAAATGCTTTATTTTGATGTACGCCTCTCCAAAGACAATAAAATAAGCTGTAATTCCTGCCATAATCTGGCTACTTCTGGAGTAGATAATTTACCAGTTTCCCCTGGAAATGATGAAGGCAGTTTTGGTGGCAGAAATTCTCCTACCGTACTCAATGCTGCTTTCCACATAACTCAATTTTGGGACGGAAGAGCCAAAGACGTTGAGGAGCAAGCAGGTGGGCCTATTTTAAATCCAGTGGAAATGGCTATTCCTAGTGAAGAGTTTTTAGAAGAGCGCTTAGCGCATATTGACGAATATAAAACTGCTTTTGCAGCAGCTTTTCCTGAGGATGAAAATCCTATTAAATATATAAACGTACAAAAATCTATTGCTGCCTTTGAGCGTAAATTGGTTACTCCATCTCCTTTTGATGCCTTTTTAGCAGGTGATGAAAAAGCATTGAATGATGCTGAAAAAGCAGGACTTGATAAATTTATGAGTACTGGCTGTATTGCTTGCCATAGTGGTAATTTATTGGGGGGCAATATGTACCAAAAATTTGGAACATTTGGCAATTATTGGGAGCTTACCAAGAGCGAACCTATTGATGAAGGCCGTTTTGAGGTGACTGAAAACGAAGCTGATAAGTATATGTTTAAAGTGCCTTCTCTAAGAAATGTGGCTGGCACATCGCCTTATTTCCACGATGGGAGTGTAAAAGATTTGGGAGAGTCGGTGAAAATTATGGCTAAACTTCAGCTTAATAAAGAGTTAAGCGAGGAGGAAGTAAAGTCCATTGTTGCTTTCTTAAATTCACTTTCTGGTGAGGTGCCGGAAGAGTTGAAGAGTATGTAGAATGCTAAAAAACTGTGTATTTGGGGGCTAATTAAACAATATTGAAACAGTATTTTATAATATAATTGGAAAACCAAATACTTTTTAAGCAAGAAATACGTATTAATCTTAACGCTCAACAACCAGAATCAAGTGATAAAAACCTATGTGCTTTTTGGAGTGCTAATAGCTACCATTATTTGTTCTCCCTTATTTGTATTTGCTCAACAACACACCATTAGCGGTTATATTAAAGACAAAGGCTCGGGCGAATCTTTAATTGCGGCCAATGTGTTTAACAAATCCGACTTAAAAGGAACTACCACTAACACGTATGGTTTTTACAGTTTAACCCTGCCTCAAGACAGCATCACATTAATTGTTTCTTATGTAGGCTATACCTCTGTTAAATCTACCTTGTATTTAGATAAAGACATTGAACTAAACATTGAACTGTCCACCTCTATTGAGTTGGATGAAATTGTAATTACAGCCGAAGAAGAAATTCAGCAGCAAACCCAAATGAGCACGGTTACCGTACAGGTAAAACAAATTCAAGCACTGCCTTCGCTTATGGGCGAAGTAGATGTATTAAAAGTTTTACAGTTATTGCCTGGCGTACAATCGGGCACCGAAGGCAGCAGCGGTTTATATGTGCGAGGCGGTGGCCCCGATCAAAATTTAATTTTATTAGATGGAGTTCCTATTTATAACTCATCGCATTTATTTGGCTTTTTTTCTGTTTTTAATGCCGATGCCATTAATAATGTTGATTTGATTAAAGGAGGGTTTCCTGCCCGTTACGGTGGCCGCCTTTCTTCAGTAATTGATATTTCGTTAAAAGAAGGCAATGCTAAGGAGTTTAAGGGCACAGCAACCATTGGGCTGATTGCTTCAAAAATTACATTGGAAGGTCCTATTAAAAAGGATAAAACTTCCTTTATTGTATCTGCCAGAAGAACCTATATAGATATTCTTGCCCGGCCTTTAATTAAAGCTCAAAACGATGGTAAAATGGTTGCAGGTTACTATTTCTATGACCTAAACGCCAAAATAAATCATAAATTTTCTAATAAAGACAGGCTGTACTTAAGTGGTTTTTTGGGTAAAGACAAAGCCTATAGCAGGTACAAAGATTCGTACATTGATGTTGACAGAACCACCGAGTATAGCGATGAGTTTGGCTTAAA